>JACCSC010000378.1 GCA_013813215.1 Geodermatophilaceae bacterium
CACCCGCGACGACACCCGGCTCATGGGCGCGGTCCCCGGTCTGCTGATGAAGGGCGGCGCGGAGGGGGTCCACGCGGCGGCGCTGGCCGACGGATCGGCCGTGGCGCTGAAGATCGACGACGGCCACGCCAGGGCGCGGATGCCGGTCATGGTGGCGGTGCTGCGCTCACTCGGCCTGGAGGCGCCTGAGTTCGACGCCTGGGCGACCAGTCCTGTCCTGGGCGGCGGCGTCGAGGTCGGCGCGGTCCGCCTGCGCCCCGACGTACTGCGTTGACCTAGCAGCGCAACCGCAGTCCGGGGGATCGCCCCCGGCGGGGGATGTCAGGGGGGCCGGGGGGCGAGAGCCCCCTGGGAAGTGATTCAGTGGCCGAACGGATCGGGATCGCGCCCGGGCAGCCAGGTGTGCAGTTCGCCGTCGCGCCAGCCGCGTTCCCGCACGGCCCGCCGTGCCTCCTTCTTGTAGCGGCCGACCAGCCGATCGAGATAGAGCAGCCCGGCCAGGTGGTCGGTCTCGTGCTGCAGGCACACCGCGAGAATGCCGGTCCCGAGCACCGTGATCGGTTCGCCGTACTCGTCGAAGCCGGTGACCGTCGCCTCTGCCGCGCGGCTGGTGGGGAAGTGCTCGCCCGGCACCGACAGGCAGCCCTCGGTGTCGTCGTCGGGGTCGGGCATCCCGCTCGGGACCTCGGCCGTCCGCAGGCTCGGATTGACCACGTGTCCCCGCTGCACTCGCCCGTCCGCGTCCGGGCAGCTGTAGACGAACACCCGCAGCGGTACGCCGATCTGCGGCGCGGCCAGCCCCGCGCCGTGTGCGGCCAGGTTCGTCTCGACCATGTCCGCGATGAGCGTGCGCAGGGCGTCGTCGTACGCCGTCACCGGCGCCGCCGGAGCGTGCAGGACGGGATCACCGACGATGCGGATGGGGTGTACGGCCATGGCCAGCGCATCGTAGAAGCCTGGTGCTGGAAGCCGTGGCCCGGTGGCAGGCTGGTGGGCATGACGTCGTTCGCGATCAGGGTGGCCGTCAATGCCGTTGCCGTGTGGGTGGCCACCCGGCTGATCGAAGGACTGACCGTGTCCGGGGACAGCGGTTGGCCGCGACTCGCGCTGTTCCTCGTCATCGGTCTGCTGCTGGCCGTCGTCAATGCAGTGGTCAAACCGGTGATCAAGGTGCTCTCGTTCCCGCTCTACATCCTCACCCTCGGCCTGTTCGGCTTCATCGTGAACGCGCTGATGCTGGAGCTGACGGCTTGGCTGTCAGAGGTGACGCCGGTGACCTTCGCTGTCGCCGACTTCTTCTGGTCCGCCGTACTCGGGGCCGTCGTCATCACCGTGGCCACGCTGGTCCTCAACCTGGTGTTGCCCGACGGCAAGAAGTCGTGACCGACCTCACCTCCGACTGCTAGCAAGAGTGCTTGCAAGAGCTAGCACCAGCGCCTACCGTCTTAGTCGAGACCGAACGGTGGAGGTGAGCGGGAGTGCAGTCGCTGTCAGGAATCGGGCAGTACATCCGCGAGCAGCGCACCGCCGCGCAGGTCTCGCTGCGCCAGCTGGCGCAGGCCACCGGAGTCAGCAATCCGTACCTCAGCCAGATCGAACGAGGGCTGCGCAAGCCCAGCGCGGAGATCCTGGCCCAGATCGCCAAGGGCCTGCGGATCTCGGCCGAGACGCTCTACGTCCAGGCCGGGATCCTCACCGAGCGGGAGGGTACGGCGGAGGTCCGGGCCAGCATTCTGGCCGATCCGCACCTGCAGGAACGGCAGAAGCAGGTGCTGCTGGACATCTATACGTCCTTCTGCCACGAGAACGCACACCGGAAAGAGGAGTCATGAGCCGAAAGCGAGTGAGCATCGCAGCGAGCGCTAGCGAGCGAGGAGCGGAGCGAGCGGGTGCGCGAAGGGCACGAGGCGGGCTAGCACTGAACGTCAACCAGTACGGCGAAATCGTCGCCGAGCAGGGCAAGCTGGCCCTGGCCGGGGTCAAGACCTCGGTCCTGGCCGCCGTGGGCGCCGGTGACCTCATCGTCGCCCGCGCCACCGAGCAGGCCAAGTACTTCACAGAGCTGGCCAGCGGGCAGATCAGCCTGACCGGCTACCTGCAGACCGCGGGCGGGCAGGCGGCCACCGCATACGCCGAGTTGAGCAAGCGCGGCGCCGAGGTCGTGCACGAGTTCCGCAAGGACCCGCGCGTGCAGCGCGTCATCCTGCGGGCCGAGCGCACCGTCGACGTCGTCGAGGACGGCCTGGAAGACCTCCTGGAGGAGGTCGGCTCGGATGCGGAGCAGGTCGCCGACGCGGCCAAGGCCTCCGTCGCCGAGGGGGCCGAGCGGACCCGGGCCAGCGTGCGCAAGACCGCCGCGCGCAACACCAACGCCCGCAAGTCGACCGCCACCACCCCACCGGTCCGTAAGGCGCCGGCCCGCAAGGCCGCTGCCCGCACCGCCACGCCGCGGACGACCACGCCGCGG
>JACCSC010000387.1 GCA_013813215.1 Geodermatophilaceae bacterium
AGCCACCCACGGTCGACCTCGACGTCGTCGTCCAGAAAGGCGATGAGCGCACCGGTGGCCTCGGCAATCGCCCGGTTGCGGGCGAAGTCCAGCCCGGGCTTGTCCTCCCGGACATAGCGCACATCCGGGCGGGCGGCGACGAGGTTCCGCGTGGCGTCATCGACGCTGGCGTTGTCCACGACCAGCACCTCGAAGCGGGCCTGGTCGTCGGTCGCGGGCAACCGCTGCAGGGCGTCCAAGCAGCGCGCCAACCCCTCGACCCGGTCCTTGGTGCAGATGGCCACGGTCAGCGTCCGCTCGGACAGGGGACCGCGCCCACCGAAGGAGTCCACGAGTGCCTCGGCCACCAGCTTCTCGGCGCAGGCGGAGGCGACGAGCCGATCAAGTTCGGCCGCGCTGAGCGTGCTTCCCGCCGGCATCGGTTGCAGCAAAAAGCCGATGGGCACATCCCGCCGACGCAGCACCAGCCCGATCCCGGTGTGCTCGGCAGCCAGCTGCAGCGTGGGCAGCGGTTCGAGCAGCTCGAGGTCGGCCGAGAGATAGGCCACAGCGGCTCCATCCTTCCGCTGGGATGCCGTCACTCGGAGTGTACGGTTAGCGCGTGATGGTGACGTCCAAACCGGGAACTATCACCCTGCATGATGACTGGATCGACAATCCGTCGCCCCGCCGCCGCTTCATGGACCTGGGTGAGCTGCACGCCTACCGGGAGCTGATCGCCTTTTTGGCCCTGCGCGATCTCACGGTGCGCTACAAGCAGGCTGCCTTCGGGGTCGCCTGGGCGGTCGTGCAGCCGCTGGTCGGTGCGCTCATCCTCACGATCGTGTTCCGTCTCGTCGTCCGGGTCGACAGTGGCGGCATCCCGTACCTGCTCTTTGCCTTTCTCAGCTATGCGGTGTGGACGTACTTCGCCAACGGTCTGAGCGCCGCCACGGACAGCCTGGTCGGTAACGCCGGCCTGGTGACGAAGGTCTACTTCCCCCGGCTGGCGGCCCCGTTGGCCGCGGTGCTGCCCGGGCTGCTCGACATGATGGTCGCCCTCGTGGCCACCGCCGGGCTGATGGCGGCGCTGCGGGTCGGCCCGACGGTTGCCCTGGTCAGCCTGCCCCTCTGGATCGTGGCGGTGTGCCTGGTCGCCCTCGGCCTCGGGCTCATCTTCGCCACCCTGAACGTCCGCTACCGGGATGCGCATCACGGCTATGGCCTGCTCGTCCAGGTGCTGTTCTTCGCCAGCCCGGTCGCCTATCCCAGCTCCCTCATCGAACCCGGCTGGCGGCTCCTGTACTACCTCAACCCGATGGCGGGGGTGATGGACGGGTTTCGCTGGTCGGTGCTGGGTGCACCCGCCCCGCCACCGGCGGCGCTGATCTCGCTGCTGACTGGCGTGGTCGTGCTGCTCGTCGGCTTGCGGTACTTCGCCTCCGCCGAGCGTCGCTTCGCCGACGTCATCTGATTCTCGTGCCTGCGTCCGCGGTCGAGCTGCACCACGTCAGCAAGCGTTACCTGCTGGGTGAGGACCATGCCCCCGGCGCCACCTTGCGTGACGCGATCACCGGTGTGTTCCGCCACCGCGGATGGCGGCATCGCGGCGAGCGCGCGGAGATCTGGTCCCTGCGCGACGTGGATCTCACGGTGGCGGCCGGGGAATCCCTGGGAATCATCGGGCGCAACGGGGCGGGCAAGAGCACGCTGCTCAAGGTCCTGACCCGGATCACCGAGCCGACCAGTGGCGTGTCCCGTACCCGCGGCCGGGTCGGTGCCCTGCTCGAGGTGGGTACCGGGTTCCACCCGGAGCTGACTGGCCGGGAGAATGTCTTCCTCAACGGGGCCATTCTCGGAATGTCCCGGCAGCAGATCAAGCGGGAGTACGACGCGATCGTCGATTTCTCCGGCATCGAGCGCTTCCTCGACACGCCGGTGAAGCGCTACTCCTCGGGCATGTACCTTCGACTGGCCTTCGCCGTCGCCGCGCACCTGCAAGCCGACATCATGGTCGTCGATGAGATCCTGGCCGTGGGTGACGCCGACTTCCAGCGCAAGTGTCTGGGCAAGATGGCCGAGGTCGAGCGCAGCGGCCGTACTGTCCTGTTCGCCAGCCACAATCTGGAGGCCATCGTCCGGCTATGCCCGGAGTCCATCTGGCTGGATCGCGGGCGCCTGCTCGCCCGCGGCCCGAGCGAGCAGATCGTGGACGCCTACCTCGCCTCCGGCGTCAGCCGGACACCGACCAGCCGCTACGACGACCCGGCCGAGCCGGTGGCGCTGCGCTCGGTCAGCGTCCTGGACGCCTCCGGCCGTTCGTCGGCGGTGCTGCGGCGGGCCGAGCCGTTCACGATCGAGGTGTGCTTCGAGGTGGCCCGCCCGGTGCCCGGTCTGGATCTGTCAGTCGTGCTGTCCACGCTGCGTGATGTGCGGGTTTTGGACGAGGCATGGTCGGACAGCACGGCGACGGGACGCGGTGGGCCCGGCCGGTACCGGGCTCGGCTGCTCGTCCCTCCGGCGCTGGCCGTGGGCGAATACACGGTGGGCGTCTGGCTCGGCACGGCGTTCGAGGCGGTGCTGTGGCAGGAGGGTGCGCTGCAGTTCCGGCTGGAAGGAGACACTCACGGCCGGGCCGAGCGGCTCGTGCAGCTCAGTCTGGGCTGGGAAGTCCAGCGCGTCCCCACGACGGATTCCGTGGGTCAGCGAGGGTGTGATTGGACTCCACCCGATCAGGTTGGGGCGTAACGATGAGCATCCGAAGCGGGTCGCTGCCGGGTACGGTCCGCGACCACGGTGACGCAACATAGCGAAATGTCCCACGAAGCTCGCGCACAGTAAGTAAATTGATGTCTCGGGACAGCGCTGTCGACGCTAGTCCGGGTGGCCCGCCCCTAGACTGCCCCGGGTCCGACCGGCGAATCCGGTCGGGCGTCGGCCGCAGGCCGGCTCTGCGACCCCGAGGACTGCCTTCATGCGACCTTCTCGCTGGTGCCTGCTCGTCACGGCCGTCCTCGTCGTAGGGTTGACCGGTATGCCCGGTGCCGCGGCAGCGCCGGCGCCGGCGTCGTACTTCGTCGGATGCGAGCGAGCCGCCGACAGCAACTCCGGCCGATCACCGACTGCTGCGTGGCGCACGCTGGACCGGGCCAGCAGTGCCGCGTTGCGCCCGGGCGACAGGCTGCTCGTGCAGCGCGGATGCGTGTGGGACGGCGAGCGGCTGGATCTGGGCTGGAACGGCACGGCGAGCTCGCCGATCGTCGTGGCGACCTACGGCGACTCGCGGGATCCGCGCCCGGTCATTCAGAACGGTGGCTGGACGAACGTGCGGATCGACGGTTCCTATCTCGATGTGTCCTCGCTGAGCGTGCGCCACGACCGGCCGAGGACGGTGCGGGCGTGTGGTCAACCGATCGGGGACTATTACGGCTTCGTCCTGGCTGACGGCGCACATCACAACGTGTTGCGCGGCAGCCGAGCGACCCGGGAGATGGCTGGCCTGCTCCTGTCGCGAGGCTCGTCGTACAACACTGTCACCCGCAACGAGTTCGTCGGCAACAATGTCATGGAGACCTTCGGCACCGACAAGGATCTGGGGGCATGGGGCATGACGTTGAACGGGCATCACCAGGAGGTCTCGGACAACGTCTTCAGGGACAATAAGGCCGAATGCCCGAATGCCGAGGGAATCATCTACAGCAAGTCGGTGAACCTGTACGCCGCACGACACAACGAGATCCACCACAACTTCTCCACCGACCGGGTCTTCAGCGAACTGGGGAGTTCGGACACTGAAGTATCGGAGGACAACCTCTACGCCTACAACGTCTTTCTCCCCACCTTGCCCTCGGCCCGGTTTATCGTCACCCGAGGCGCCGGGGACGCCGCATACGGCCCCGTGCTGTCCACCCGGGTGCTGAACAACTCGGTGTACGCGCCGGCGGAGGACGGACAGGGCACGGTGTGTGTCAAGGGTTGCGGACCCGGCATCTTGACCGTGCGCAGCAACGTGCTCTATACCTCGTCGACGGTCATGTTCGCCGACGACACGTTCGCCGAGGGCAACAACATCTTGTGGACGACGTCGGGTCCCCCGAGGCTGCCCTTCGAACCAAGCAACAGCGACGTGTTTGCTGATCCGCGGCTGCGTGATCCCTCCGGAGGCGATCTGTCTCTCACGGCAGCCAGTCCGGCCGTGGACGCCTCGACCAGTTCGTCGCCGTATCGCTACGATTTCGACCACACGCGCGTTCCTCAGGGTGACGCACCGGATATAGGTGCTTACGAACTGCGACAGACTGGAACTAACCGCGTCGGTCTGGGCGCATGGTCCTGGCGCGCACCAACTCCCGCGTAGGATCTGGTCGGCGTGACCGCTGCGCGGAGTCAGTCGTAAAGTCGGCGCCGACTAAGAGACCAAGGGGCCCACAGTTGCATCGCGGGCACCCCATCAAGGTGGTCTACATCGGTGGCTACAGCCGCAGCGGGAGCACGTTACTCTTGCAGGTGCTCAGCGGCATACCGGGAGTCACGGCAATCGGTGAACTGCACGACATGTGGCGTCGCAGTGTGCACGAGAAGCAGTTGTGCGGGTGCGGGGGCCCCTTTCACGACTGTCCCTTCTGGGATGCGGTGATCCGAGAGGTGTTCGGCACCGGCGCGCCCGGCGTCGGGCCGGCCGACCTCGAGC
>JACCSC010000402.1 GCA_013813215.1 Geodermatophilaceae bacterium
GTCGGCGCCCTCGCGGCGGTGGCCAGCCAGGAGTACCTGAACCTGACCTGCCGCGTAGTGGACCTCGACCCGGCCGACAGCACCTGCGCCACGGTGAGCGCCCTGGCCGCCGAGCTGACCGGGACGAGCGAGGACGTGCTCACGGCGTACCGCGCCGGAGTCCGGCGGGTACGCGGCTTCGAGCCGGGCGGATCCGCCGGGGCCGGGCCGGCCGTCGCCGTCCGCCAGGGTGGCAGCTACCTGATCACCGGCGGCCTGGGCGACGTCGGCCTGCTCGTGGCCGAGCACCTGGCCCGGGCCGGAGCCGGCCGGCTCGTCCTCACCAGCCGGAGCGGGACCCCGGCCGCCGACGACGAGCGGCGCGAGATCCTCGACCGGCTGCGCGCGCTGGGCGCCGACGTACTGACCCCGGCCGTGGACGTGACGGACGCCCAGGCGATGCAGGCGCTGGTCGCCGAGCTGCTGCACGACGGCGGAGCGCTGCACGGGATCGTCCACGCCGCCGCCCAGACCGGCCCGGACACCTTCCGCGTCCTGCGCGACCTCGACGCGGACACCATCGGGCTGCACTTCGGGGCCAAGGTCACCGGTGCGCAGGTGATCGAGACGGTCCTCGCGGACCTCCCCGAGGAGCAGGCACCCGACTTCTGCGTGGTCTTCTCCTCGACCTCGGCCATCCTCGGCGGGCTGGCCTTCGGCAGCTACGCCGCCGCCAACGCCGCCCTGACCGCCCTGGCCGGGCGCCACCGCGGCGATCCGACGACCTGGGTGTCCACGGCCTGGGACACCTGGGCCTGCACGGTGCCGCAGATCTCCGGCGGGGTCGGCGCGGCCATGCTGGCGCACTCGATGAGCATCGAGGAGGCCCTCGAGGCCTTCGACGCCGCGCTGGCCGACCCGCAGCCGAACCTGATCGTCACCGCCGGCGGCTGGACCGACCGGCTGCCGGTGCTGACCGCAGCGACCGCTCCGGGCGGGGACGGGACGCGCTACCCCCGCCCCGACCTCTCCCAGCCGTACAGCCCGCCGCTGACCACCACCGAGCGGGCGCTGGCCGAGGTGTGGTCGGAGGTGCTCGGGGTCGAACCGGTCGGCACCCGGGACAACTTCTTCGACCTGTCCGGCAACTCGCTGCTCGCCCTGCAGATGTTGGCTCTGGTCAAGCAGCGGATGGGTCATGCCGTGCCGTCGGTGGCGCTGTTCGAGGCGCCCACCGTGCACGCGCTGGCCGCCCTGCTCGACGCGCAGTCCGGCGGACTTCAGCCCATCGCCGCGGCGGCCCCCGTGGCGCCGGCGGCGGAGCTGGTGGCCGGACCTGTCGCGACGGATCGGGACGATCGGATCGCCGTCGTCGGGATGGCCGGCCGCTTCCCCGGCGCCGGGGACGTGGCCTCGTTCTGGCAGAACCTACGCGACGGCGTCGAGTCGATCAGCTTCTTCTCCCCCGAGGAGCTGATCGCCTCGGGCGTGGACCCGGCGCTGGTGCAGGACCCGGCCTACGTGCCGGCCCGGCCGGTGCTCGACGACGTGGCCGGCTTCGACGCCGGGTTCTTCGGGATGAGCCCGCGGATGGCGGCCCTGACCGACCCCCAGCAGCGGCTGTTCCTGGAGGTCTGCTGGGAGGCGCTCGAGCAGTCCGGGTACGCCGCCCCCGGCGAGCACCGGGTGGGCGTCTACGGCGGGACCAACCTGAGTACCTACCTGCTGCGGATGCCCGAGCAGATGTTCGCCGACGAGGAGATCAGCACCTACGAGATCATCATGGGCAACGAGAAGGACGCCCTGACCACGACGGTGTCCTACCTGTTCGACCTGCGCGGCCCGAGCGTCGCCGTCCAGACCTTCTGCTCCACGTCGCTGGTGGCCACCCACCTGGCGGTGCAGAGCCTGCGGGCCGGGGACTGCGAGCTGGCCCTGGCCGGTGGCGTGTCGATCCGGGTGCCCGACCGGATCGGCCACCGCTTCGCACCGGGGGGCATGGAGTCCCCGGACGGGCACGTCCGGACCTTCGACGCGCAGGCCAAGGGATCGATGTTCGGCGACGGCGCGGCCGTCGTCGTGCTGAAGCGACTGTCCGACGCCGTCCGTGACGGCGACCACATCTGGTCGGTCATCCGCGGCTCGGCGATGAACAACGACGGCGCGCTCAAGGTCGGCTACACCGCGCCCAGCGTGGTCGGGCAGGCCCGGGTGATCGCCGACGCCATGGCCGACGCGGGGATCTCCGGCGAGGACGTCAGCTACATCGAGGCGCACGGGACCGCCACCGAACTCGGCGATCCGATCGAGGTGGCCGCGCTGACCCGCGCCTTCGGACCCACCGCCTCCACGCAGTACTGCCCGATCGGCTCGGTGAAGACCAACATCGGCCACCTGGACCGGGCGGCCGGCGTCACCGGGCTGATCAAGACCTCGCTGGCCCTGCGCGACGGCGTGATCCCGCCGAGCCTGCACTACACCGCGCCCAACCCCGACATCGACTTCGAGCACAGCCCGTTCTACGTGAACACGACGCTCGCGCCGTGGCGGACGAGGGACGGGCGTACGCCGATCGCCGGCATCAACTCCCTCGGCATGGGCGGCACCAACGTGCACGTCGTCGTCGAGCAGGCCCCGGTCCGCTCCTCCGACCCCGGGACTGCCTCGGACGCCGTCCGCCGCCAGCAGGTGCTCCCGGTCTCGGCGCGGACCGCGACCGCTGCGGAGCAGTCCTGCGCACGGCTGGCCGAGCACCTGCACGCGACCCCGCAGGTTCGGCTGGCCGACGCGGCCTACACGTTGCAAGTCGGCCGCCGGACCTTCGAGCACCGCCGCGTCGCGGTGGCCGACAGCACCGCCGCGG
>JACCSC010000499.1 GCA_013813215.1 Geodermatophilaceae bacterium
GCGAGCCGCGGCGCCACCCGGCGGCGCAGCTCCGCCAGCTCCTTGCCGGCCGCCAGCACGCGGCTGGTCGAGTCGGCGTCGTCGACGACGCGGAACGTCGGACGGAGGTGATCGGGCAGGTGGTCCAGCCGCCAGGCGTCGGCCGGTACCTCGACGCCGATCAGCCGGGCCAGCTCCTCCGTGAGCCGCTCCACCAGCGGACCCTCCCCGAGCCGGGGCAACACCGCCTCGACGGTCTGGGCCACGGGTACGAAGGACTTGCGCAGGTCCTTGCGCAGCGAGCGGAGCAGCGCGGTCACCAGTTCGGCCCGCAGCCCGGGCGGGACCCAGCTGAACTCGTCGCCGGGCAGCCGCTCCAGCGCGGTGAGCGGGACGTCGACCGTCACTCCGTCCTTCTGCGTGCCCGGCGCGAAGCTGTAGGCCAGCGGCAGGGTCAGTCCCCCGCGCTGCAACGAGTCCGGGTAGTCCGCCGGTGAGACCGCCCCGGCGGCCGCGGCGTTCGTGAGCTGCTCGGCGTCGAAGCTCAGCAGGTCGGGGCGCGTACGGCGGACCTGCTTCCACCAGCTGTCGAAGTGCCGGGCCGAGACGACGTCCGGCCCGAGCCGCTCGTCGTACAGGTCGTGCAGCGTTTCGTCGTCGATTCGGATGCCGCGGCGGCGGGCTCGGTCCTCCAGGGCCGCCACGCGTTCCAGGGTCTGCCGGTTGCGGGCGAAGAACTCGTGCTGGGTCGTCCAGTCGCCCTCGACGAGGGCGTGCCGGATGAACAGCTCGCGCGAGACCTTCGGGTCGATGGCGCCGTACTGCACAGTCCGGGCGGCCACCAGCGGTACGCCGTACAGCGTCACCTTCTCGGTGGCCAGCACCGATCCGCGTCGCGCGTCCCAACGCGGCTCGCTGAAGACCCGCAACACCAGGTGACCGGCCTGCGCCTCGACGTCGAGCGGGTCGACCTCGGCCGCGGTGCGGGCCCACAGCCGCGACGTCTCGACGAGTTCGGCCGCGATCACCCACTGCGGCGGCTTGCGGGCCAACCCCGAGCCGGGGAACAGCGCGAACCGCGTCCCCCGAGCGCCGAGATAGTCCCGCGGGCCCTCCCGGCTGCCGACGTGCGACAGCAGGCCGGGGATCAGGGCGCGGTGGATCTGCCGGCCGTCCTCCGGTGCCGTGCTCATCGCCAGGCCGAGCCCCTTGGCCACCTGGCGCAACTGGCCGTAGAGGTCCTGCCACTCGCGGACCCGCAGGTAATGGAGGAACTCGGACTTGCAGAGCCGGCGAAACCTGTTGCCGGACACGGTTTTCTGCTGATCGGTCAGGTAATTCCACAGCCGCAGGAAGGACAGGAAGTCCGAGTCCGGCTCGGTGAAGCGGGCATGGGACTGGTCGGCGGCCTGCTGCTGGTCGGTCGGCCGCTCCCGGGGGTCGACGATGGACAGGGCCGCGGCGATGACGAGCACCTCGTGCAGGCAGCCGTGCTCGGCTGCGCCCAGGATCATCCGGCCGATCCGCGGGTCGACGGGCAACTGGGCCAGCTGCCGGCCGAGCGGGGTCAGCCGCTGCGCCGGGTCCTGGTGGCGGGAATCGAGCGCGCCGAGCTCTTCCAGGAGCTGGACGCCGGCGGTGACGTTGCGCCGGTCCGGCGGGTCGAGGAACGGGAAGGCCACCACGTCGCCGATGCCCAGCGCCGTCATCTGCAGGATGACGCTGGCCAGGTTGGTCCGCAGGATCTCGGGATCGGTGAACTCGGGTCGGGCGTCGAAGTCGGCCTCGGCATAGAGGCGGATGCAGATGCCCTCGCTGGTCCGCCCGCAGCGCCCGGCCCGCTGGTGGGCCGAGGCCTGGCTGATCGCCTCGATGGGCAGCCGTTGGACCTTCGTCCGGTGGCTGTAGCGGGAGATCCGCGCCGTACCGGGGTCGACCACGTAGCGGATGCCGGGCACGGTCAGCGAGGTCTCGGCGACGTTCGTGGCCAGCACGATCCGGCGGCCCGCGTGCGGTTGGAACACCCGGTGCTGCTCGGCCGTCGACAACCTGGCGTACAGCGGGAGCACCTCGGTGCTGCTGTCCACCCGTCCCCGCAACGATTCCGCGGTGTCGCGGATCTCGCGCTCCCCCGACAGGAAGACCAGGACGTCCCCCGGACCCTCGACCGCCAACTCGTCCACCGCGTCCAGGATCGCGTCGATCTGGTCACGATCCTGGTCGGCTTTGGCGTCCTCGGGATCGATGACCGGCCGGTAGCGCAGCTCGACCGGGTAGGTGCGCCCTGAGACCTCGATGATCGGAGCGCCGTCGAAGTGGGCGGCAAACCGCTCCGGGTCGATGGTGGCCGAGGTGATGACGAGCTTCAGCTCGGGGCGGCGCTTGAGCAGTTGCTTGAGGTAGCCGAGCAGGAAGTCGACGTTGAGACTCCGTTCGTGCGCCTCGTCCAGGATGATCGTGTCGTAGCGCAGCAGGTCCCGGTCCTGCTGGATCTCGGCCAGCAGGATGCCGTCGGTCATGACCTTGACCAGCGTGTCGTCGGAGGACCCGTCGGTGAACCTGACCTTCCAGCCGATTGCCCCGCCCAGCGCCGTACCAGTCTCCTCGGCGATCCGCTCGGCCACGGTCCGGGCGGCGATCCGGCGCGGTTGGGTGTGGCCGATCTGCCCTCGTACGCCGCGGCCGAGTTCGAGGCAGATCTTGGGTAGCTGGGTGGTCTTGCCCGAGCCGGTCTCCCCGGCCACGACGACCACCTGGTGGTTGCGGATGGCGGCCAGCAGGTCGTCCTTGGCCTGGCTGACCGGCAGCTCGGGTGGGTAGCTGATCGGAGGGACGCTCGCCGTACGCCGGGCCACCCGTTCCTCGCCGGCAGCGACCTCGGCGGCCAGTGCGGCGTACGCCGCCGCGCGCCGGGCTTTGTCGCGCTGCCTACCAGCGCCTTCGAGCCGTCGGCCCAGGCGCCGCGCGTCGCGCAGCGTCAGGCCGGCGATTCGCTCACGCAGGTCATCGGACACAACAGGTCACCCAAGTCGGCAGCAGTGGTCCCG
>JACCSC010000440.1 GCA_013813215.1 Geodermatophilaceae bacterium
GAGCGACGCAGTCGCTCCCCACGGGGGACAGGCCGCAGGGCCTCGCTCTTCGGGGGGCACACGGGGGGCGGAGCCCCCCGGGCCTTCGCCCATGTCTGGCAGACCCGGGGGCTTGGCCAGGCCGTGCGCGACGTCGACCCGGAAGCCGTCGACGCCCCGGTCCAGCCAGAACCGCATGGTGCGGTCCAGGTCGGCGGGCACCTCGGGGTTGTCCCAGTTCAGGTCCGGCTGCTCGGGTGCGAACACGTGCAGGTACCACTGGCCGCCGGACACCCGGGTCCAGGCCGGGCCACCGAAGACCGAGACCCAGTTGTTCGGCGGCAACTCACCCTGCAGGCCGCGGCCGGGGCGGAAGAGGAACCGGGCGCGCTCCCGGCCGCCCGCGGGCGCGGCGAGCGCGGCCTGAAACCAGGCGTGCCGGGAGGACACGTGGTTCGGTACGAGGTCGACGGTGACCGCCAGCCCCGCCGCATGGGCGTCGGCCACCAGGGCGTCGAAGGCCGCCAGGTCGCCGAACACTGGATCCACGTCACGCGGATCGGCCACGTCGTACCCGTGGTCGACCATCGGCGACGGATAGAACGGGGTGATCCACAACCGTCCACGCCGAGTTCCCGAAGGTAGGGCAAAGAGCGGCGGACGCCGATCAGGTCACCTACACCGTCGCCGTTCCCGTCGGCGAAACTGCGGATGTACACCTGGTAGAAGACGGCGGTCCGCCACCAGGCAGGGTCGGCGGCACGGTCGAACCGCATGACGGGCAGGAACTCCTCGTTCAGATCAGTGCGGTGAGTTGACCAGGCTCTGCGCGGCCATGGTCAGGTACGCCCACAGCGTGCGGTCCTGCTCCGGACTCAGGTGCAGACCGTCCACGGCCGCCCGCATCCGCGCGAGCCAGGCATCCCGCTCGCGCTCCCCGATCGCGAACGGCGCATGCCGCATCCGCAGCCGCGGATGTCCGCGTTGCTCGCTGTAGGTCCGCGGGCCGCCCCAGTACTGGACGAGGAACATCCGCAGCCGGGTCTCGGCCGGGCCGAGGTCCTGCTCCGGGTAGAGCGGGCGCAGGACGGGATCTTCCCCCACGCCGGCGTAGAAGTCGTGCACAAGCTGCCGGAACGTCCGCTCGCCGCCGATCTCGGCGAAGAAGCTCTCGGCGGGTACGTCGGAGGCCGCGGACACCACCTCATCCTTCCCGCACGGTCAGCGCTACGCCTCCGCAGGGGTCTCGGCCGACCGGTGCACGGCCCGCGCACGTAGCCCGATGGCCAGCACGATCACGCTGCCGACCGCGCCGCACAGCGTCACTACCACGCTGGGTGCGAGCACGGTCGCGACCAGCCCGGCGGCGACGATGCCGAGCCCCTGGACCGCCTGCAGGCCGGTGGCGATGACACCGAAGGCCCGGGCGCGCGCGGCGTCCGGCACCGCCTGCACGACCAGCACGTTGAGCGGGATCACGAACGAGAAACCCACCCCGGAGAGGAACAGCAGCGCCAGGATCACCGGCAGCCACGGGGTCGTCGCCGCCGGCACCAGGGCGAGCACGGACAGCACGGCGAGCGGGACGAGCAGCCGTTGCCGCCGGCTCGGACGCATCATCCGCCCCATGACGAGTCCACCGATGATCAGGCCGAGCGGGTTCGCGGCCAGCAGCAGGCCCACTGCCGCGGCGCCCTTGTCGAGTTCGGCGGCATAGGCCGCGGCCAGCCCCTCGGGAGCGAAGCCCAGTGCGGCAGCGACCCACAGCATGGCGATCAGCCGCCTGATCCGGGGTGTGCCGAAGACGACCGCGATGCCTTCCTTGGCATCGGCCCACAGGGACAGCCGTTCCCCGCGGGCCGCCGCGGGACGGACCCGTACGCCGACCCACAGCAGCACCGCCGATACCGCGAACGTCGCCGCGTCGATCAGCAGCGCGCCGCGGGCGGACACGGCGAGGACCAATGCCCCGCCGGCCACGAAGCCGCCGACCTGGGCGAGTTGCGCGGAGATGTTGCTGAGCGCGAGCCCGACGGCGTACCGGTCGCCGGACAGGATCTCGGGCGTGGTGGCAGCCCTGGCCGCCTCGAACGGAGGCGTGAACAGGTTGGCGACGAACAGCATCCCGACGAGTAATCCGAGAGGGATCCCCGGGATGGCCAGCGCGCCGATGATCAGCATCCGGATCAGGTCGCAGCCGATCATCACCTGCCGACGCGGGAGCCGGTCGGCGTACACCGACAGCAGCGGACCGCCGATCAGCCACGGGAGGTAGCCCACCGCGAACGTGATCGCGGACAGCAGCGCCGACCCGGTGCGCTCGAACACCACGATCGACAGCGCGACCTTGGCCAGCTGGTCGCCGGCCAGAGAGAGCAGATACGCCGAGAAGAGGTACCGGAACTCGCGGACCCCGAAGACCTCACGGTACGTCGCGGCCCGGTCTCGCTCGGTCGCCTCCTCGGCCCCCGAATGTCTGGCCATTGAGCGGATTGTGCTGCATTCGTTACGCCCTGGCCACCATCCGTGGCACCGGTCCCGGTCCCGTCGCGTCAACGCGGTGGCGGCGTCAGCGAGGCGGCGGTGCCAGCCCGGGGTAGGGAGGCGGCGTGCGGATCCCGTCGGCGTCGAAGCGTTCCTTGATCCGCAGTCGCAGCTCCCGGGCCACCCGCCACTGGTCACTCGTCGTCGTGCGCACCTGCAGGCGCAAGGTGATGCCCGCCGCGGCGATGGACTCCACGCCGAGGTCCTCGGGTTCGCCCAGGAACGCCTCGGACCACTCCGGGTCCAGCCGCAGGTCGTCGGCCACCTGCTTCATGGCCACCCGAGCGGCGTCCAGGTCGGTGTCGTGTGCCACCGGCAGGTCGAGCACCACCTGGGACCAGCCCTGCGTCTTGTTGCCGACCCGCAGGACCTCGCCGTTCCGGACGTACCAGACCATGCCGTTCATGTCGCGCAGGGTCGTGACCCGCAGGCCCATCGCCTCCACGCTGCCGGTGGCCTCGCCCAGGTCGACGACGTCTCCCACCCCGTACTGATCCTCGAGGATCATGAAGATGCCGGAGATGAAGTCCTTGACCAGGTTCTGCGCGCCGAAACCCAGGGCGACGCCGACGATGCCGGCGCTGGCGATGATCGGCGCGAGATTGATTCCGAGCTCGCCGAGGACGAGCATCGTCGCCACCGACAGCGTGAGCAGCGAGACGACGCTGCGCAGGACCGAGCCGATGGTCTCCGCGCGCTGCCGCCGGCGTTCGCCGACGTGCTTGAGCACCGAGTCGGTCCGGTCCTTGAGAGGCCGCAACGCGCCCGGAGCGCGGCCCTCGGCGCTGGTCCGGGTGAGCCGGCGGATCGCCCGATGCAGCAGGAATCGGACCACCAGGGCGACGACGATGATCAGCACGATCTTCGACGGCGTCGCGATCAGGGCGTCGGCGCTGGTCGCCAGCCAGTCCACGCCGGTGACGTCGTACACCACCGAGCACAGGCTGCTCCCGGCCTCCTCGACGCAGGACGGCTGGGCCAACAGGGTCGAACCGGGGGTCATCGCCGGTCCAGGGCCAGCCCGGTCTGCGCCGCCAGGAAGACGAGCTGATCGGTGGCCAGCGCGAGCGTGCGGCTGACCGACCGAGCGCCGTGCCCGACGTCGACCTCGCGGCGGAGCAGGATCGGCCGCTCGCCGGTGCTCGCGTGCTGCAGCGCGGCGCAGAGCTTGCGGGCGTGCAGGGGGTCGACCCGGGTGTCGGAGTCGAACGTCGTGAAGAGAACGGCGGGGTACGCCGTACCGGACTCCACCCGGTGGTAGGGCGAGTAGCCGAGCAACCAGCTCAGCTCGGTGCGGTCGGCGGCCGTGCCGTACTCGTCGTTCCACGTGCGGCCCAGCCCGAACTGTTCGTAGCGCACCATGTCCAGCAGGGGCGCGCTGCACGCCACGGCGGCGAACCGCTCAGGATGCTGGGTCAGCGCCGCGCCCACGAGCAGGCCGCCGTTCGAGCCGCCCATGATCGCCAGCTGCTGGGGCGTCGTCCAGCCCTCGGCGACCACGGCGTCCGCCGCGGCCGCGAAGTCGTCGAAGACGTTCTGCTTGGCCTCACGCATACCGCCGCGGTGCCACTGCTCGCCATGCTCCGAGCCCCCCCGCAGGTTGGCTACCGCCCACACGCCACCGGCGGCTACCCAGGCCAGCGTGGTCGCCGAGTACGCCGGGGTGAGCGCGACGTTGAAGCCGCCGTACCCGTACAGCACGCACGGGCGCGGCCGATCCGAAGATCCGTCCGGGCTGATCAGGAACAGGTGGACCTCGGTGCCGTCGGCCGAGCGGTAGTGCGTCTCGGTGACCTCGGCCGCCACTGGCGGGGCGTCCCCGGGTGCACGCAGCCAGCTCGTCGTGTCGTACGGCGAGGCGCTGTCCCACTGCAGGACGCATGGGGCCGTCGCGAAGTCGGTGTAGCCGATCCAGGCCGACGTCGTCGCGTCCGGGTGGGCGTGCAGGCCGCTCACCGAACCGGTTCCGGGCAGGTCGACCGAGCAGATCCGGGTGCCGTTCGTAGGGTCGATGACGGACAGCCGGCTGGTGGCGTCGCGGCCGTGGGCGGCCAGGATCAGGGGGCCGTCGTGCGGGCCGTCGACCAGCGCGACGTCCTCCAGCACCTCGCTGCCGGACTCGGGGACCGCCTCGCGCCAGGAGCCGTAGTCCGGCTCGCGCGGGTTCGTGACGCAGAGCCGGCCGCGGGGTGCGTCCCGGTCGGTGAGCAGGTACAGCCGCCCGTCGTGGGCCACCCAGGCCACGCACCGCGCGTCCACCCCGACCTGCACCTCGCGCAGGGTCAGTTCTTCGGCGGTGAGGTCACCGACCCAGACGTCGTCGCGCGGCGCCGTACCGGCACTGGCCGAGACGGTCAACCAGCGGCCGTCCCGCGAGACGTGGACGTCGTAGTAGTTCGTGGGATCCAAGCCGGCGCCATGCACCTCCACGTCGTGCTCGGGGTCATCGCCGAGGACGTGCCGCCAGACCCGGCGATGGAACTGTTCCTCGCCGGACGGCAGGGCGTCGGGTGCCAGCCGGCGGACGTAGTACAGCTGCTCGCCACCAGGCAGCCAGGCCACGGGGGAGTACCGGCAGCGGTCGACCGGACCGTCCACCGGATCGCCGGTGTCGACGTCGATGACGTACAGCAGCGACTCCTCGTCGCCGCCGACGGAGATCTGGTAGGCCAGCCGCCCACCCTCCTGGCTCGGGCTCCAGGCGTCCAGCGTCGTCGTACCGGTCGGGTCCAGGACCATCGGGTCCAACAGCACGCGGTCCGGCCCGTCACCGTCGCGGACGACCAGGACCGCGTGCTCGGCCGTGGCGTCGCGCCGGGTGAAGAACGCGCGTTTGCCCCGCCAGACCGGCGGCGTCACCGCGCCCGCTCGCAGCAGAGCGGTGAGGGAGGCGTGTACGTCGTCCCGGCCGGGCAGGCCATCGAGGTGGTCGCGGACCAGGGTGTCCTGCTCGTCGGCCCACCGGATCGTGCGCGGGTCGTCCGCGGACTCCAGCCAGCGGTAGGGATCGGGAATCGGGTGCCCGTGCAGCTCGTCGACGACGTCCAGGCGCTCGGCTTCGGGGTAGGGGAGGCTCACCGGGCAGACCCTACGTGCGCGCGCCGACGGGCATAACGCGTGCATCTGAGCGCCTCGTCCGGTTGACTTGCTCTGCTCGGAGGTGGCCCTGGTGCTGATGTCGGTGACGTTGCTGCTGAACGCGACGTACGAGCCGTTGTGCGTCGTGTCGTCCCGGCGTGCCGTCGTGCTCATCCTGGCCGCCAAGGCGGTTGCGGTGCAGGACACCGGCGAGGCGATGCACAGTGCGACCACGGTCGTGGCGATCCCCGCGGTGGTCCGGCTGACCCGGTACGTGCGGGTGCCCTTCCAGGCGCATGCGCCGCTGTCCCGCAAGGGCGTGTTTGCCCGTGACGGCGGGCGCTGCGCCTACTGCGCGGGTACGGCGACGAGCATCGACCACGTCATCCCGCGCAGTCGCGGTGGTGCGCACACCTGGGACAACGTCGTCGCGGCCTGCCGACGGTGCAACCACATCAAGGCCGACCGCACGTTGGCCGAGTTGGGCTGGCGGCTGCACCACCCACCGCGGACGCCGGACGGCGCGAGCTGGCGGGTGCTCGGGCACCGCGAGCCGGACCCGCGGTGGAGCAGCTGGCTCGGCCTGGGGGAGCCGGTCAGCGCCTGACCGGGGTCAGCTGACCTCGCGCAGGGTGCCCTCCTCGACGGAGTACACGAACCCGCGCACGCTGTCCTTGATCGGGATGAACGGGTCGGTCTGGATCCGCTTGATCGACTGACGGACGTCGACGTCCAAGTCGCCGAAGGAGTTCGCCGCCCATTCCGGCTTCATCCCGGTCTCCTGCAGGATGCTCGCCTTGAAGTCGGCGTCGTTGAACGTGAGCATCCCGCAGCCGGTGTGGTGGATCAGGATGATCTCCTTGGTCCCCAGCAGGCGCTGGCTGATGGCCAGGCTGCGCAGCACGTCCAGTGACACGATCCCGCCGGCGTTGCGGATGATATGCGCGTCACCCTCGCGGAGACCGAGCAGGCCGTAGAGGTTGAGCCGGGCGTCCATGCAGGCCACGACGGCGACCTGGCGGGCCGGGGGGAGGGGCAGGTCGCCCTTGTCGAACGTGGCGGCGTAGTTCGCGGCGCTTTTCAACAGCTCGTCGGTCGTGGACACGCGGTCTCCTCGGCGTGGGCGGGACATCGAGCAGCGGACCGTACTTGTCACATGTGGCGCTCAGGTAACGCGGCTGCGGCTATCGGCGTACGACTCGTGGACGCCATCCTCGACGAGCCGGCGCAGTCGGTCCAGCCCGTCCCACACCTCGGCGTACGACGTCGTCAGCGGTGCCGGCCCCAGCCGGAGCCGGTCGGGCGTCCGGAAGTCAGGCACGACGCGACGGTCGATCAGCGCCCGGCAGATCCGCCAGGCGTCGGAGTGGTGCAGGGTCACGTGCGAGCCGCGGCGCTCGGCCTCGCGAGGCGAGGCGAGGCGGAATCCCAGGGGTACGAGCCAGGCGTCGGCCAGCTCCACGAGGTAGGACGTGAGCGCCATTCCCTTGGCGCGCAACGCCTCTAGCCCGGCGTCGGCAACCACCCGTACCCCTTCCCTCGCCCCGAGCATCGACAGCACCGGCGGCGTACCGACCAGGAAGCTCGTGATCCCGGGCGCCGCGTCGTACCGGCCCGACATCGCGAACTGATCGCGTTGACCGAACCAGCCCCAGATCGGCTGTCGCAGCTGGTCCTGCAACTCGTGCCGCACGTAGAGGTACGCCGGGGCGCCCGGTCCGCCGCACAGGTACTTGTAGGTGCAGCCCACCGCGAGGTCAACCCCGGCCGAGCGCAGTGGCACGGGGATCGAGCCCCCCGAATGCGACAGGTCCCACAACGTCAGCGCGCCGACGTCGTGGGCGGCGGCGGTGACGGCGGCCAGGTCCGCGATGGCTCCGCTGCGGTAGGCGACGTGCGAGAACGAGGCCAGCGCGACGTCGGTGTCCAGTGCTTCGATGACGTCGGCCGTGGACAGCCCTGCGTCCAGGTCGGTGGGGATCACCCGCAGCTCCAGGTCGCGCGCGGCGGCCAGGGCCTGGAAGACGTAGCTGTCGGTCGGGAAGTTGTCGTCGTCGCAGAGCAGGACCCGCCGCCCCGGTCGGGCGTCCAGCGCCGCCACCGCGAGCTTGTAGAGGTTGACCGTCGTGGAGTCCGACACCACGACCTCGCCGGGCTCGGCCTCGACGATCCCCGCCGCGATCTCATCGCCGATCCGCTGGGCCAGCTCTATCCAGTGCTCCCACGAGCGGATCAGCCCGCGTCCCCACTGCTCGCTGACCACCTCGGCCAGCACCGCCGCCGTCGTCTTCGGCAGCCGTCCGAGAGAGTTCCCGTCGAGGTAGATGAGGTCCGGCTCGGGAGCGACGAACCGATCCCGGTACGCCGCCAGCGGGTCGGCTCGGTCGAGCTCTTCGGCTACCGCCCGGTCCGTCCTCGACACGGGGCGAGGTTAGCCTCCTGCCGTGACCGCACTGCACGATCTGAGTGCCCTGGAGCAGGCCGCCGCCGTTCGTCGCCGCGAGGTGAGCCCGGTCGAGCTGGTCGAGCACTACCTGGGTCGGATCGAGGCCTCCGGGGACGCCGTCGGCGCCTTCATCACCGTCACCGCCGACGCCGCGCTCGAGCAGGCGCGGGCCGCGCAGGACGCCGTCGCCGCCGGTGGTGCGTTGCCGGGGCTGCACGGCGTGCCTACGGCGATCAAGGACCTCAACCTGACGGCGGGCGTCCGTACGACGTTCGGATCGGCGCTGATGACCGACTTCGTGCCTGACGTCGACGACTTCGTGGTCGCCCGGCTGCGGGCGGCCGGCACGATCAGCCTGGGCAAGACGAACACCCCGGAGTTCGGCTTCCCGTGCTACACCCAGCCGACCATCGCCCCGCCGGCCCGCACACCCTGGGATCTCGGTCGGCTCGCCGCCGGGTCCTCCGGCGGCGCGGGTGCGGCGGTGGCGGCGGGGCTGGTCCCCTTCGCGCAGGGCTCGGACGGCGGCGGCTCGATCCGCAGCCCGTCGAGCGTGTGCGGCCTGTACGGCATCAAGCCGGCTCGGGGCCGGGTCAGCGGCGGGCCGATCGGCGGCAACGTCACCGGTCTCGGTGTGATCGGCCCGATGGCGCGCACCGTGCGCGACGCCGCGGCCATGCTCGACGCGATGGCCGGACCGATGCCCGGCGACCCGTATTGGGCCGCACCGCTGCCGGCGGGGGAGACCTTCCTCGGACACGCCGGGCGCGTCCCCGGCCGGCTGCGCATCGGGCGGTACATCGACCCGGTCGTGCCCGGTGCGGTCGTGGACCCCGCGGTACGCCGGGCGTGGGAGGACACCAGCACGCTGCTCGCCTCCCTGGGCCACGAGATCGAGGACATCGACCCACCGCTGACCGAGGAGGTGATCCCGCACTTCGAGGTGGTCTGGAGCATCGGCGCCACGACGCTGCCGGTGCGGCCGGATCAGGTCGACCAGCTGGAGCCGCTGACCCAGTGGATGCGGGAGAAGGGAATGTCGGCCACCGTGGCGCAGGCGCTGCTGTCGCTCGGGGCCCTGCAGCAGCACTGCCGTGGGGCGATCGCCGCGACGTCGGCGTACGACGTCCTGCTCGCCCCGGTCTGCACGCTGCCCCCGCGGCCGCTCGACTGGTTCTTCGAGGACGGCCTGGGCGCGCCGGACTTCGAGCGGCAGAAGCAGTTCTCGGCCTACACCGCGGTGTTCAACATGACCGGTCAGCCGGCGGTGAGCATCCCGCTGCAGTGGACGTCGGATGGGCTGCCCCTGGGCATGATGCTGGTCGGTCGGCCGGCCGACGAGGCGACGCTGATCGCGCTGTCGGCGCAGCTGGAGGCGGCCCAGCCGTGGGCGCAGCGCCGTCCGGCGATGTGGTGAGGCTCGGGCCCGACCGATTCGCTACCGTGCTCGATGTGAGCGCCGTCGTTGGAGACGACCAATGAGCATCGTCGAGACCTTGCTGGTCTACGTGGGCATCCCCGCGGCGATCTACGCGGTCATCGCCGTCCTGGTCTTCGCCCGCGGAGGGGCGAAGACGACCCGCTACCGTCCGGGCAAGCCCTGGGCGCACGAGCCGGTCTGGTACCTGCCGCGTCCGGTGAGCGTGGCACGGCACGCCGCCGTCCCCGAGTTGACCGCGGGAGCGAGTGCAGCGCCGGCGCGGACGGCGAGAGGCGGTGCCAGTGGCACCTGGTGAGAGCACCTCCGCGGAGTCGCCGTTCAGCGCCAAGCAGCTGGCCCGGCTGGACGAGGCGCTGACCCTGTCCAGCCGGGAGACCAGCGTCCAGTTCAGCCTGTACGTCGGCGAGCTCGGCGCGAACCCACGCAGGCAGGCCGAGCAACTGCACAGCGGGCTCGGCGCCGAGGCGCCGGACAGCGTGCTGGTCGCCGTGTCTCCCGGTGAGCGGCGGCTGGAGATCGTCACCGGAGAACAGACGGCCAAGCGGCTTCCGGACCGGGCCTGCGCCCTCGCCGCCTTGTCGATGACCGCCTCGTTCAACGGCGGTGACCTCGTCGGCGGCATCGTCAACGGGCTGCGGATGCTCGCCGACCAGGCCGGAAAGCCCTCCCTCACGCCCCGCTGACCCCCGACTTTGGTGGGTGAGGATCCGGCCGCGCGAGTCAGCAGCCCGGCGCGGTTCCCTGCGGCAGCGGCCAACGTGGCGACCGGCAGCCGATGAACAGCCGCTGCTCGCGCCCGTCGTCGACCCACAACTCGTGCGTGTCCGGGTAGTAGTAGATGACCTGGAAGGTCTCGACCCGGCCGGAGTAGAACTGCAAGGTCAGGGTGCCGCCGTTGAGCGACCAGCTGAACGGGTACTCATTGCCGCCGGTCAGCGGGTAGTTCTACGGGCTGGTGCTGTAGCCGCGCGGCCAGTACACCCGCCCACCGCGTTGCGTTCCGTCATAGTCGACGCCGAGCAGGGTGTAGGTCTCCGCTCCGCCGTACGACGGTTCGTGTACCACTGCCCACTCAGGAAAGCGGCGTCGAACGGGATCTGGGTGGCGGCGTCTTGCGAGTAGTTGTCCACGGCGTCCGACGTGGCCGACCCCTCAGCCTGCGGCGCCATGCCGCCCGAGGGTTCGGCGCGGGAGCCGGCGAAGCGGCCGTTCAACCGCGTCCGCCGTCACGGTCTGCACCGCGACCGTGCCGAGCCCCAGGATCGGGACGGCGGCGGCCACGACGGTCAGTAGCCACACGTCCCGTGCTGTCCTTGTCCTGCCCATGTGCTTCCTCCCCAGCTCGGCCCTGAGGAGCAGCATCGGTCCGGCCGGGCCGGCAGACCACGAAGGAGACCCACAGCTCCACCCACAGGTGGTGGTTCTCATCGTGCTAATGTATCGGCACTTTGATACAAGGAGCCTGCGATGGAGCTCGTCGACCCGCTGCTCGCCGTGTTGCTGGGCGTCCTCGTCATCGGCTTCGCGATTTTTCCCGGCTGGCGGGTCAACCCGCGGGTTGTGGACCGGTGGGCGGCCGCGGCCGGCCTCGAGCTGTCCGAACACGGACGGCTGGCGGTGGCGCACTACCTGCGCTGGAGCAAGCGCGGCCGGACCTTCGGCGGCCTGGCCGGGCTGGCGGTCCCGTATGCGGTGTGGCTGCTCGCCGGTACGCCGGGGCGACCGCCGTTCCCGCTGGGCTATGTGCTGCTCGGTTACCTGGCCGGAAGTCTGGTCGCCGAGATCGTGCTCGCCCGGTCAACCGCGGACTCGCCGGCTGCTCTGCTGGCGCCTCGCCGGCTCTCGGACTACCTGTCGGGACTTACTCTCTGCGCGCAGCGGGGGCTGGGCACCGCCGCGATCGTGCTCGGGGCGGCGTACGCGCTGTCGGCGGACGAGTCCCCCGGAATCGGGCCGATCGTGTTCGGAGTGGCCGGCGGCCTCGGGTGGC
>JACCSC010000012.1 GCA_013813215.1 Geodermatophilaceae bacterium
GGCCGACCTTCGGCAGGCCGTACCGCAGGATTAGGACCGCGGTCAGAATCAGGGCCGCTACCTGGTGCAACCGCAGCGTGCCGCCGGCCTGCAGGATCACGAACCACTGCAGGGGCAGCAGGGCGAACCCGCCGACGGCGACGTACCTCATGCCGGGCCGGACCTGCGGCGCAGCCGCCCGAACGCGAGCCCGGCGACGATGACGATGACCACGACGGCGATCCCGATGATCAGCAGTCGGTTGCCACCGCCACCGCCACCGCCACCGGCACCGTCACCTCCGCCGGCATTGCCGCTCGGCGCGGTGAACTCCGGCGCCGGCTGCCCGGTGAGGTCGGGGACGCTCATCACCGGGTCGGCGCCTGCACTGAGCGCGATCTGGTAGGTCGCGCCGTCGGTCGGTGTGCCGAAGGCCTGGTCGGTACTGGCGAGCACTACCCGGATCTGGTGGCCGTCGTCGAAGGTCTGGGCGATGGCCGGCAGCGAGATCGTGGAGGGCTCGGCGTCGGCCAGCGATTCTGGCAGCCCGCTCAACCGCACCGGGGCCACCAGGTCCTGGATGAGGGTTTCCTCGCCGCTCGGATCGACGTCGTAGATCTTGGCGAACAGCACCGCCTCGCCGCTCGTGGACGCCACGTCGATGCTGATCGTCGGCGCACCCACGATGCTCAGCGGATCGACCAGGGCGTCACTCTCGAACACGGCGAACTGCCCGTCGATCTCCTCCGGGTCCTGCCGCCGGTCGCCGCCGTCGGGAAAGAAACCGGGGGGCAGGGCGGAGTACGCGGCCGGCTCGCCGTCGTCCGGGTACTCAACCTCCTGCTCCTCGCCTGACAGCGGGACCTGCAGCCGGGTGGCGGCGGCACTGGCCAGGCCCGGATAGGCCGGCAGGGTCTCCGCCTCACCCTGGATCGCGCCGTTGGCGGCCTGAGCGGTGACCTTGGTGTACGTGAAGCTGGCCGCCGGCTCCGAGCCCTGGTCGCGCAGGTAGAAGTCGAACCACTGGCCACCCAGCTCGTCGAGCATCACGGCCTCGGGCTGCGTGGTGCGCGTCCCACCGTGCCCGCCGCTGACCCAGACCAGGCTGACCGGCGTTCCGGTGGCGGCGATCCCGCGGGCATTGGCGTCGGCCTCGGCCAGGCTGAACAGCTTGTCGCCCTCGCCCTGGGCGAGCAGCGTGGGTGCGGTGATCCGGTCCAGGATCGAGGCCGGGCTGGACTCCTCGAGCAGGGTCCGCATGTCGTCGGTGAGCTGCCGCTCCTGCAGCACCTCGTCGTAGGCGTCGCAGTACTCCTGGCGCATGTCCTCGCACCCGCCGCTGGGCTCCTGCGCGGAGCCACCGCCCCCACCGCCCTCAGACTCCAGCGAGCCGCCGGCGAAGAAGAATTGGGCCCAGGTCTCCTTGAACACCCCGGCCACGTCGGTGTTGCCCACGGCGGCCACGGTGTCGGCCTCGGTCTGCCCGGCGCTGTTCGGGAACAGCGAGGTGATCAGGCTGTTCCAGGTGCGGGTGGCCTGGACGGCGTCCACGCGGTCGTCGTACCCGGCCACGAGCAGCGAGAGCGCGCCGCCGTACGAGCCGCCCATGACGCCGACCCGGGGGTCACCCTCGCCGTCGAGCCGCACCTCGGGCTGCTCGGCCAGGAAGTCGATGAGCGTGCTGGCGTCGGCAACCTCGTACTCCGGGGCGTTGATGCTCACTTGTCCGGTGCTCTCGCCGAAGCCGCGGGCGGTGAACGTCAGCACGACGTAGCCATCGCGGGCGAACTTGACGGCCTGGCCGCGGGTCTGATCCTTGGTCCCGCCGTAGCCGTGGGCCAGCAGGATCGCGGCGGCCGGTTCGGACTCCGTCGCGGTGCTGGGGATGAACAGCGTCGAGTCGATCTGGACGCCGTCTGACCCGCTGCCGGAGTCGATGAGCTGCTCCTGCTCCTCGAACTGAGCGGCGTGCGCCGGCGTCGGTGCCCAGGAGACCAGGGCGGCGGCCAGACCTGCGACCAGGGCGGTCGCCCAGCCGCGTCGGGCGTGCGAACGCACTCGCTTGGACCTCACGCTTCTCCCCCATGCGGCGATGCGGCCGAGAACACGGCCGTCACGTCCACCACAGCTTACGGCGACTCGGCCCGTGTCGGGTCCAAGGCTTGGGGCCAGCGGGCGCGACCGCTACCTTCGTCCAGAATGAACCCCGGACGAACTGCGGCGACCGAGGACCTCCTCACCTGGTCCGGTGAGCTGATGACCCGACGGCAGTCCCGCTCGCAGTGGGGGGTGGCCTTCGCGGGCAGTGGCGGATACCTGCCTGGCCGCGGCATCACCAACGACGACCTGCTCGCCCGCACCGGCCTGGCCACGACTTCGCAATGGGTACGCGAGCACACCGGCATCGAGCAGCGGCACTACGCCGACGCCGGCCAGGCGACCAGCGATCTCGCGGCCGAGGCGGTCCGGCGGGCGCTGGCTGACAGCGGCGTCGACATCCTCGAGGTCTCGCGCATCCTGCTGTGCACGACCACGGGGGACTGGACCTCGCCGGCCGCGGCGAACCGCGTGCAGTACCTGCTCGGCGGGCAGTGCCCGGTGCTCGACATCCAGACCGCCTGCGCGAGCTGGATCTTCGGCCTCGACCTCGGCGCCCGGATGATCGTCAGCGGCCTGGACAACGTGGTCGTGGTCGGCGCGGACGTGAAGTCGCGCTTCCTGCGTCGCGGGGACTTCCGGCTCGGTCCGGTGATGGCCGACGGTGCGGGCGCGGTGCTGCTCTCGGCGTACGACGGGCCCGACGGGCTACAGCAGCTCGAGCTGTACTCCGACGGGTCGAAGACGGCCAACCTCATCACCCCGGCCGGCGGCTCGGCCCTGCCGGCCAGCGCGGAGACCGTCGCGGCCGACCTGCACACGGTGCAACTCGGCGTCCCGGGGGGCGTCATCAAGGAGCACGCAGTCTTCGCCATGGCCCGCCTGACCGAGCAGGTGTGCGCCCAGCAGGGCATCACACCCGCCGAGGTCGACTGGATCGTGCCGCATCAGGCCAACGGTGCCATCGTGACCGCTCTGGTCCGCGAACTGGACCTGCCCGCGGAACGCTTCGTCAACACGATCGCGCACTCGGGCAACACCGTGGCCGCGACCCTGCCCTACGCCTACGACTTCGCCGCGCGCTCGGGCCGGTTCCGCCCCGGTGACCGGATCGTCCTGACCACCGCGGGCGCCGGATACAGCGCGGGCGCCGCCCTGTACGTCGTACCCGGCGCCTGACCTCGCCCTACAGCGGCATCGTGCCGTGCTTCTTGTGCGGCCGGTCGACCCGCTTCGTGCGCAGGATGCGCAGGGCGGTGGTGACCGCGTGCCTGGTCTCGTGCGGGGCGATCACCCGGTCTACGTGCCCGCGCGAAGCGGCGGCGTATGGCGTCCCGAGCTGCGCCCGGTAGAACTCGGCCAGCTCGCGGCTGCGCTCCTCGCGCTCGCGCGGATCGTCGATGGCGGCGAGCTCGCGCTTGTGCAGCAACTCCGCTGCCGCATGCGGTCCCATCGTCGCGATCTGCGCGCTGGGCCAGGCCAGGTTGATGTCCGCGCCGAGCTGCTTGGACCCGAGGACGCCGTACGCGCCGCCGAAGGCCTTGCGCACGATCACCGTCACGAGCGGGACCGTCGCCTCGCCGTAGGCGAAGACCAGCTTGGCTCCGCGGCGCAGGATCCCGCGGTGCTCCTGCTGCAAGCCGGGCAGGAAGCCAGGTACGTCGACCAGGGTGAGGATCGGGATTTCCATCGCGTCGCAGAAGCGGACGAACCGGGCGCCCTTGTCCGAGGCGTCGCCGTCCAGGGCGCCGCCGGCATGCTCGGGCCGGCTGGCGACGACGCCCACCGTGCGGCCGTCCACGCAGCCGAAGCCGATGATCAGTGCGCAGCCGTAGCGCTCGGCGACCTCGAGGAAGTCGCCGCCGTCCAGCACGGCGCCGATCAGCTCCTCCATCTGGTAGCCCTCGCTCGAGCTGTCCGGGACCAGCTGATCCAGCGCCCGATCCCGGTCGGTCAGCTGCGGCGAGGACTTCTGCGCGAACTGCGGAGGCCCCTCGGTGTTGTTGGAGGGAAGGTAGGCCAGTAGCGTGCGCACCCAGTCGAAGGCGTCGGCCTCGTCGTGGGCGAGGTAGTGCGCGGTGCCGCTGATCTCGCAGCTCACGCGCGCACCGCCGAGTTCCTCCCGGCTGACCCGTTGGCCCATGGCGAACTCGATGATCTCCGGCCCGGTGACGAACATGTGGGACAGGCCGTCCACCACGACGACGAAGTCGGCTAGGGCCGCGCCGTACGCCGCACCGCCCGCGCACGAGCCGAGGACCACGATGATCTGCGGCACCACACCGGACAGCCGGGTCATCGCCTTGCCCATGTCGGCGTATGCCGACAGCGCGTCCACGCCTTCCGGGATCCGGGCGCCACCGGAATCGTTCAGACCGATCATCGGGCAGCCGATGAGCTCGGCGGTCTGCATGATCTTGAGGATCTTCCGGCCGTGCGCCGCGCCCAGCGAGCCCCCGAGCACTGTTGCGTCCTGCGCATAGACCGCGATCTGCCGCCCGTGCACCGTGCCGACGCCGGCCACCACGCCGTCGCCGTACGCCGGGGCATCCTCCGGCATCGCGTGGGCGGGCAGCAGGAACTCGTCGATCTCGAAGAAGCTCCCGGGGTCGAGCAGGGTGTCGATGCGCTGGCGGGCGGTCAACTTGCCGGCCAGCTGCCGTCGTTGGTCGGCGCGTTCGCTGCCTGGTTCCCGGGCCTGCCGACGTCTGGCGTACAGATCCAGCAGGCGGTCGCTGTCTGTGATTCCCGCACCTCCC
>JACCSC010000490.1 GCA_013813215.1 Geodermatophilaceae bacterium
GTTGTCGGCGATGGTCGCTGCATTGCGCGGGTCGTCCTCGGGGATGGACTGCTCGACCTTGCCCACGAGGTCGGCGCCGACATCGGCGGCCTTGGTGAAGATGCCGCCGCCGACGCGCATGAACATCGCCAGCAGCGCACCACCGAAGCCGAAGCCCTCGAGAACCACCGGGGCGGTCTCGTTGAACAACAACAGCGCCAGCGAGGCACCGAGCAGGCCCAGGCCGATGGTGATCATGCCGCAGACGCCACCGGTCCGGAACGCGATCCGGAAGGCGACCTTGCCGCCGCCTTGCAGCCGGGCCGCCGCGGCGACCCGGACGTTGCCCTGGGTGGCCAGAGTCATGCCGATGAACCCGACCAGCGCGGAGAAGCTCGCCCCGACCAGGAAGAAGACCGCGCGGCCGGCCCGGGTGCCGAAGCCGCCGTCGGGAACGGGCAGCAGGAACAGCAGGACGAAGACGATGACGGCGAAGATGGCCAGGGTCCTGAACTGCCGCTGCAGGTACGCCCGGGCGCCTTCCTGGACGGCCTTCGCGATTTCCTGCATGTTCGCGGTGCCCTGGTCCGCGGCCGTGACCTCTTTGACGAGGTAGGCGGCGAAGGCCAGGGCCCCCAGGGAGATCAGCAGAATAATGGCGACGAGGGCGTAGTCGCCACCGGCAATGCTGGCGGGCATCGATCCTCCTGTAAGCGGGCGCTCGTCGCCCGGGCGTGTCACCGTCGCGCCGACGGCCCGGGCAGGCCGGGGCCGCCCGATCGGCAGGACAGCTTCGAATGAGCGCCTCTCGGCGCTCGCTGCGGCGGGAGTCTAGGGCGTCGCCGCGATTTGGCTGTCACCGGGCGGGCAGACCGCTTGTTGCCGCGTCGATGCTTTGCGGGTCGGCGGACCCTCCCGCGGCACGGTCCAGGCGGCCCGTCGGACCCGCGTGCCACAGTGGCGGGGTGTCAGCGGGTGCGTCGAACGCCGGCCCGCCGGCCACCCGGAACGGCGCGGAACTGCTCCGGCGGGTCACCGTAGGCCGCACCGACGAACCCGTCACCCATGTCCAGCAGATCGCCGCGCGGACCGGCCAGCCGGCCCCCTGGCCGCACTGGGTCCCCGACCTGCTGCGCGGCCGGCTGGCCCTGCGCGGGATCACCGCACCGTGGACGCACCAGGTACAGGCCGCCGAACTGGCCCACGCCGGCGAGTCGGTGGTGCTGGCCACGGGCACCGCCTCGGGGAAGTCCCTCGGCTACCAGCTGCCGGTGCTGAGCGCGCTGCTGGCCGACGAACGGGCCACCGCGCTCTACCTGTCTCCCACCAAGGCGCTGGGCAACGACCAGCTGCGGGCCGTACGGGACCTGACCCTGGTGAGCGTGCGGGCGGCGGCGTACGACGGGGACACCCCGACAGCCGAGCGGGACTGGGTCCGCGCGCACGCCCGCTGGGTGTTCACCAACCCCGACATGCTGCACCTGGGGATCCTGCCGGCCCACCAGCGGTGGTCGTTGTTCCTGCGCCGGCTGCGGTACGTCGTCGTGGACGAGTGCCACACCTACCGGGGCGTGTTCGGGTCGCACGTCGCGCACGTGCTGCGCCGGCTGCGGCGGGTGTGCCGCCGCTACGGCACCGAGCCGGTGTTCGTCCTGGCCTCGGCCACCGCCGGCGATCCGGCCGCGTCCGCCGCCCGGCTGACCGGGTTGCCGGTAACCGCCGTCCGTGCGGACGCCGCCCCGCACGGGGATCTGACCTTCGCGCTCTGGGAACCGCCGCTGACCGAGCTCACGGGGGAGAACGGCGCCCCCGTACGCCGCTCCACGATCGGCGAGACGTCCCGGCTGCTGGCCGACCTCGTGGTCGAGGGCGCCCGGACGCTCGCCTTCGTCCGCTCCCGCCGGGCGGCCGAACTCGTCGCCCTGCAGGCCCGACACGCCCTGGTCGAGGCCGGGGCGGGCGACCTGGCCCGCCGGGTGGCGGCCTACCGGGCCGGTTTCCTGCCCGAGGAACGGCGGGCGCTGGAGGCTTCGCTGTCGTCGGGCCGGCTGCTGGGGGTGGCCGCGACGAACGCCCTGGAGTTGGGGATCGACGTGAGTGGCCTGGACGCGGTGATCCTGGCCGGCTATCCGGGGACGGTGGCCTCGCTGTGGCAGCAGGCCGGGCGGGCGGGGCGCCGCGGCAGTTCGGCGCTGGCCGTGCTCGTGGCCCGAGACGACCCGCTGGACACCTACCTCGTGCACCACCCCGACGCGCTGTTCGGTCGTCCGGTCGAGGCCACGGTGACCGATCCGGCCAACCCCTACGTCCTGGGTCCGCAGCTGTGCGCCGCGGCCGCGGAGCTGCCGCTGACCGAGGACGACCTGCCGCTGTTCGGGGCCGACGCCGCCCGGACCCGCTTGCACGACCTGGTCGACGCCGGTGCGCTGCGGCGTCGGGCGCAGGGCTGGTACTGGACCTCGCGGACCCGACCGCGGGTCGACATCCGCGGCACCGGCGGTGAACCGGTGGCCATCGTCGAGCGTTCCACCGGGCACCTGCTCGGCACGGTCGACCCGTCGTCGGCGCACGCCGCCGTCCATGCAGGCGCGGTCTACCTGCACCAGGGGGCGGCGTACGTCGTGGACGTCCTGGACCTCGAACGGGCAGTGGCCACGGTGCACGCTGACCAGCCGCCGTACGCCACGACGGCACGCGACATCACCGACATCGCCGTGGTCGAGGAGCTGGCGGTCGGCCGGCACGGGCCGCTGCGGCTGTGCTTCGGGACCGTCGACGTGTCGAACCAGGTGGTGTCCTTCCAGCGTCGTCGCCTGGGCACCGGCGAGGTGTTGGGCGAGGAACCGCTGGACCTGCCACCGCGCCAGCTGGTGACCCGCGCGGTCTGGTACACGCTGGGCGAGGCGGCCCTCGCCGACGCCGGTCTCGACACCCCTGACCTGCCAGGCGCCCTGCACGCCGCCGAGCACGCGGCCATCGGTTTGCTGCCGCTGTTCGCCAGCTGCGACCGCTGGGACATCGGCGGGGTGTCGACGGCGCTGCACCCGGACACCGGGCTGCCGACGGTGTTCGTGTACGACGGGCATCCCGGCGGGGCCGGTTTCGCCGAGCACGGGCACGCCGTCGCCGCCTCGTGGCTGACGGCGACCCGGGCGGCCATCGCGGCCTGCGAGTGCCGCGCCGGGTGCCCGTCCTGCGTGCAGTCACCCAAGTGCGGCAACGGGAACAACCCGCTGGACAAGGCCGGCGCGGTCGCGGTGCTCGCGGCCGTGCTCTCCGCCCTCCGGGCCTCCTGACTGCCCTGCGCCGGCCGGTCAGTCGCCTCCCGTCCCTACCCACTCGCTGACCGGCCCCGCCCGGGCCGCGGCCTGCGCCCCCACCCGCCCGACCAGGCCGAGATCGGCCGCCGCCGTCACCCAGACCTCGGCGACCAGGCCGGTCAAGGTGCACGCATCCACCCGGGCCTTCATCCCGACGGCCACCTGGGTCGCCGCGGCACAGGCTGCCGCCTGACCATCCAGCGCCCGCCCGGCCGCGGCGAGGGCGGCGAGGTCGGCGGCGGCCGCAGCCCGATGCCGCAGGGTGATCGCCGAACCGACCAAGACAGCAGCGACGACGGCCAGGACGAGCACGGCGGACAGGCCCAGCACCCAGATGCTCGCGCTGCCTCGCTCGCGCCGGTGTGCAGCAGCGGAGAGCGGCCACGGCGGTCGTGCCCGGCGGCTCACGGATCCCGCCCTGAACTCGCCGCCGTCGGCTCGGGCAAGGCGATCGCCGTGCCGTGGACGGTGACCGCAGGCAGCAGCCCGCCGCCGATGACGACCTCGGCGGTGACCGTCACGTCGATCCGCTCGGCGCCGAGGCTGATCGCGATGTCGGCCCCGGCCGGCGCCGCCCGCACCGCCAGCTCGACCGCTGTCTCCATCGACTCGCCCCGGGCTGCGGCCCGGGCCGCTTCCCGCGCGGCGTCGATGCACCGCAGCTGGGCCGCCACCGCGGCGACCGTGCCCACACCGACGGCGAGCAGCAGGACCAGAACGGGTAGCACGAGCGCCGCCTCCGCTGTCACGCTGCCCCGATCCCGAGGCCGCCGACCAGGCGAGCCCCGGCTGCTCCCGACCAGCTCCGACATGGTCAGGAGAGGGTGGCGAGGGCGGCGTTGACCAGGTCGGTCAAACCGGTCACGACCGACTCGCCGGTGACGACCTGGAAGAGCACCGCCGCAAAGGCGCAGGCGGCGACCGTGCCGACGGCGTACTCGGCGGTCGTCATCCCGGCGTCGGGCGGGAGCTGGGTGAGTCTGCGGACGAGCCAGGTGCGAACCATGGGATTCCTTCCGGAGGGACAGCCGGCGCGGGTGCCGGATCTGCCTCACCCTGGCGCCGCGTCGGGCCGTCCAACGAGCGCGGGCGCGAAATGTGGACAGGCTTCGTGACTGTGGACAACAGGCCGCCGGCCCGCGAGAACTGTCAGGGCGGTGTGCGGGCTCAGGGCAGCACGACATCAGCGATGCCGAGCACCGTCGGCACCACCCCGAGGCAGACGAAAGCGGGAAGGAAGCACAGCCCGAGCGGGGCCAGGACGAGCACTCCTACCCGCCGGGCCGCGACCTCGGCCCGCTCGGCGTCGTGAGCCCGGCTCTCCTCGGCGAGGACGACGAGGGCACGGGACAACGCCGCTCCGCTGCTCCCCGTGCGCGACATGCAGCGCGCCACCGGCGCCAGCACCGGATCGGCGGACCACTCCGTCCACGCCGATCGGGGATCGGCTCCGAGGCCGTGCATGGCGGCGGCTACGGCGAGATCCGCCGCCAATGGGCCCTCCAGGATCGCCGCGACCTGCGCGAGGGCCGCTGCCACTGGCTGCCCGGACCGCAGGCACACCCCGACCAGGTCGAGTGCTCCGGGCAGTTCGGCGTGCCGCTGCGCGAGGCGTCGCCGGTCCTCGATCGTGCCCGAGCGGGCCAGGACCCAACCGGAGGCCACCGACGCGAGCAACGCTGCGACCAGCCCGGTGGGCCCACCGAGGAAGGCGAGCACCGCGGCACCGGCAACGCCCGACAGCAGCCATCGCCGCGCCCGCGGCCAGCGGGCGGGCCCGGTCGACCGCACAGGCTTCCCGTCGGCCCCGTCGCGGCCCGGGGAACCCACAGCCGAGCCGGTCGCCGGCCCGGCCGCCACCTGGCCCCCCAGGCCGAGTCGCGTCAGCCGGCGTTCGGCGTCGCCGCCGACGGGCCAGCAGATCACCGCCGCAGCGAGCAGCAGCAGCAGCAGCGACGTGGTCATCCTCCGGCGCCGCGCACGAGCCGGCCGGTCCAGAGGATGCCGGCGAGGTCCAGCCCCACGCCCGCCGCCAGTGCCAGTTGGCCGGGACCGGTCGAGGTCAGCACCCGCAGCGGGTCGGCGCCCAGGGCGGCCCCCATCAGCAGGCCGAGGACCGGCAACGCGGCCAGCAAACCGGCGCTGGCCCGCGGTCCCGCGAGCAGGCCGGCGAGCAACCGTTGGCGGCGTCGGCCGGCGCGGAGGTCCGCGGCCACGGTATCCAGGACTTCGGCCAGCGAGCAGCCGCTCAGGCGACTCAACTGCCAGGCCGCCGCCAGCCGCGCGATCACCTCGCCGCCGGCCACCGACCGTGGCACGGCGCGAAACACCGCCTCGGTGTCGCCGCCGAGCTGCTCGGTCCGCGCCGCCTCGCCGAGCACCCCGGCGATCGGTCCGGCATGGTGCGCGGCCACCCCAGCCAAGGCGTGTGGCGGTGAGCGACCCGCCCGCAGTTCGTCGGCCAGAGCCCCGACCAAGGCCACCACGGTGTCCTCGGTGTGACCGGCCACCCGATGTTCAGCGGCGCCCCAGCCGACGTGCACCAGCAGCGCGGCGACGACACCCAAGGACACTGCGGGCACCAACGGGAGGGCGCCGAGCAGCCCCACCGCCGTCGCCGCCCCGGCGGCGGCCACCCACCGTGGCCGGCGGGCCGAGGAGAACCAGGCCCGGCCTGACCATCGTCGGGCGTGCGAACGCTGGGTCTCGGCCCCTCCCACATCGTCGTACGACGTCCGCGCGGGGTCGTACACCTCCAGTGCTCCCTCGGCCGGCCGACGCCGCAGCTCGGCCAGCCGCCGCCCGCAGCCGGGCACCGGTACAGCCAGGACGGCGACGGCGACGGCGACCAGCACCAGCGCCCACGTCGTCATGCCGTCGTCGTCCGCCCGGCCCGCCCAGCGGCTCGGGCAGTTCCTGCGGTGCACCAGACGGGCCTGGTCACGCCAGGCCGCCGCGTGCCGCGAGCAGGGACAGCAAGCGACCGGCGCCCTCGCACGGCCCGCCGTCCCGACGCCAGGCCGGTACGGCAACGGCCGCTCCCGCGAGCCCGTCCACCCGCTCCAGCACCGCGATCTCGACCACGCGGCGGACACCCGCGCGATCGCGCCGGAGGTGGACGACGGCGTCCACGGCGGCGAGCAACTGGCTGCACACGGCCTGCGCCCGCAAGCCGGCCAGCGAGCCCAGGGCCTCGATCCGGGCCGGAACCTCGGCCGCGCTGTTGGCGTGCACCGTCCCCGCACCGCCCTCATGGCCGGTGTTCATGGCGGCCAGCAGGTCAGCGACCTCGGCGCCGCGGGTCTCCCCCACGACCAAACGATCCGGTCGCATCCGCAGCGCCTGGCGGACGAGGTCCTGCAGGCTCACCTGGCCGGCGCCTTCGACGTTCGGCGGACGCGCCACGAGCCGGACCACGTGGGGGTGCGCCGGGCGCAACTCGGCGGCGTCCTCAACCAGGACCAGCCGTTCCGCGGGGTCGACCAACCCCAGCAGCGTCGACAACAGCGTCGTCTTCCCCGAGCCCGTCCCGCCGCTGACCAGGAACGCGAGCCGGGCGGCCACCATGTCCGCGAGCAGATCCCTGGACTGCGCGGTCAACGTTCCGGCGAGCAGGAGATCGGCCAGCTCGAAGGCCCGGTGGCGCAGCACTCGCAGCGAGAGCCGGGTGGCACCGTCGCTGACCGGCGGCAGGATCGCGTGCAGTCGGGTCCCGTCCGGCAGAGCGGCATCGACCCAGGGGGAGGCGTCGTCCAGGCGACGGCCGGCCGAGGCCGCCAGCCGCGCGGCCAGCCGGCGGACCGCCGCGTCGTCCGGGAACCGGACGAGAACCCGACGCAGCCCGGCACCTTGGTCCACCCAGACCTCGTCGGGCGCGTTGACCAGGACGTCGGTCGTGGACGGATCCCGCAGGAACGGCTCCAGCGGACCGGCACCGCTCATCTCGTCCTCGGCGTCGCGGACCAGTTGCAGCAGGTCGGCGTCACCGACCAGGCCGCCGGACTCCTCGCGGACCAGCCCGGCCAGTGCTGAGCGGGACGGCGGCGCACCCGACCCGGCCAGCCTGCGGCGTACCCGGTCGACGATCGGCGCGCTACCCGGCAGCGTCACGCCGCGCGCCGCCCGGCCGGAACGCGCAGGCCCCGCAGCAACACCCGCGAACAGGCGGCCAGCGCACCGCGGCCACGGACGCCCGGTGGGGCACCGTCCTCGACGGCGGCCGCCGCGGCGACGTCCGGGCGCAGGACCGCGGCCAGGGGCAGCTGCAGCGTCGTCGCCACCGCTTCGGGCGCGAGCGAGGTCGCCCGCGAGACCCGAACCACTACCTGGACCAGCGGCGTCAAGGCGAGCAACCCGTGGGTCACCTGCCCGGCCGCCGCGCAGGACCGCAGATCGGCCGGTACGACGAGCAGCACCCGGTCAGCCGCTCCGGCCAGGGCGGCGGGCCCAGGGCTCTGGGCCAGCGTGCGCGGCAGGTCGGCGAGGATCAGCGTCCCGGCTCGCCGACCGGTCCGCGCCACGGCGAGCATCGCCTCGGCCCCCGGATCGGACCCGCGGCCACGCTGGTGGGACAGGATCGACACGCCGTACGCCGCCGGCAGCGCCTGCCGGAGCGCGGGCGCGGCCAGCCGGCCGGAGACCTCCCGCAGGTCCGGCCAGCGCAGCCCCGGCTCGTGATCGGCACCGAGGAGCAGGTCCAGCCCGCCACCGAGTGGGTCCCCGTCGATGACCAGCACGTCCTGCCCGGCCCGGGCGGCAGCGACCGCGAGGCCGATCGTCAGCACGCTCGCGCCGGCCCCGCCGCGCCCACCGACGACCCCGACCAGCTGGCCAGGCCCGTGCCCCGCCTCGGCCAGGTCGGCGATCGCGTCGACGATCGCGGACTCACCGGCCGGCAACGCGACGACCCGGCAGGCACCGATGTCGACGGCCTGCGCCCAGAGCTGCGGCTCGGGCTCGGCGCGGCACACCACGAGGGTCTGCTCCCGGCGCGGCAGTCCGGCGCGAACCGCTCCCGGCAGCAGGTCGGCGCCCAGCAGCACCACCGGGGCCAGTCGCCACCGGGCCCGCACGTGGGCCACCTCGCTCGACACATCGGCCTGCCCGCCGGCGGCGGCCACCACCCGCAGCAGATCGTCGAGCAGCAGTTCGTCCGCCGTGACGACGAGAATCCGCTCCATGCCGTCAGCCAAGCGGCCCCCGCGGTCCGCAGCCAGGGTCGGGCCGGGTCTGTGGACGGCGACAACCGCCTGTGGACACGGGTCGCGGCTACCGCGCAACGCCGTACGCCGCACCTATCCTGCGAACGTGACCCGGGCGGCGGCCTTCTTCGACCTGGACAAGACGATCATCGCCAAGTCCAGCGTGCTGGCCTTCGGGCGGCCCTTCTTCCAGGGCGGCCTGATCAACCGGCGGGCGGTGCTGCGGGCGACGTACGTCCAGCTCGTCTACATGGTCTCCGGCGCCGACGAGGACCAGGTCGAGCGGATGCGCGCGCACATCACCGCCATGTGCACCGGATGGGATGTCGCCCAGGTGCGCGAGATCGTCGAGGAGGCCCTGCACGAGATCGTCGACCCGCTGATCTACGCCGAAGCGGCCGAGTTGATCGAGGCCCACCGCGCCGAGGGCCGCGACATCGTCATCGTCTCCTCCAGCGGCGAGGAGGTGGTCGGACCGATCGGGGCCATGCTCGGCGCCGATCAGGTACTCGCCACCCGGATGGTGGTGGCCGAGGGCCGCTACACCGGCGAGATCGAGTTCTACAACTACGGCGCGGCCAAGGCCGAGTCGGTCCGCGCGATCGCCGCTCGCAAGAACTACGTGCTGGCCGAGTGCCACGGCTACAGCGACTCCAGCACCGACCTGCCGATGTTGGAGGCAGTCGGTCATCCCACCGCGGTCAACCCCGACAAGCTGCTCCGCCGGACCGCCCTGGAGCGCGGCTGGCCGGTTCTGAGCTTCTCCAACCCGGTATCCCTGCGCAGTCGGATCGGTGAGTTCCCGCGGCCGCGGCCGCTGCTGGCCGGTGCCGCGGTCGGGGCGGGCGTCGCGGTGGCCGGGCTCGCGTGGTACTCGCGGCACCGGGCGCAGGCGACCCACCGATGACCCTGCTGAGCTGGTGCGCCGTACTGGCCGTCGTCGTCGGCGCGTTCCTGTTCGGCCAGACGGCGCGGGGTCAGCTCGTCCGCGACCCGCGGCACCGCCTCGGGGTGGCGCTGTCGATCAGCGGCCCGCTCCTGGTCCTGGTCGTCGGCCTCACGGCCGCCGTGGCTACCGGCGCCTGGCTGCCCGTCGCCGCCGGGACCGCGGCCGCAGTCATGCTCGCCGCGGGCGCCGGCGCCGTCCTGGCTCCCTGACCTGTCCCGCGCGGCGTGGCCGCGTCCGGTGGCGGGCGTTCCGGTCGACAAGCTCCTCCACAACCGGCGCCCTACCCCTTCCCTCGGGCCCGCCTCCGGCGTAGAAACGAGGGAGCACCTCAGGGTGTGCACGACCGACCGGTGTACCCACGCGCGACCAGCCGCGAGAGGCACGTCGGGGCGGACCCCAGGGCCCGCGCCCGTCGAGTGAAGGTGCACGCTTGGTAGCCCGGCGGCCGTGTCGCGGCGGCGCCTCGCTCCCACGAGGCGCCGTCTGCGTGTCAGGTCCGCCCCAGCGCCTCGCACACGGCCAACCCCTCCCGGGCACCGAGGCTCACCGCCGCGCAGCAGTGCCGGACCCAGCCGGCCACCCCCGCCGCGTCCCCAGCGCGGTAGCCGGCGAGCGCGTCGGCGTACTCGTCCTCGAGTTCGGCGTGTCCGACCTCCGGGACCGATACCGCCTTAGGGTCCAGTCCGAACGCCACCAGGGTCAGCCGGTACGCCGCCCGCGCCACCAGCCCGTCCGCCGTACCGAACGGCGCCAAGGCCAGCAGTTCGCCGTGCACGACAGCGGCTACGACGACCGCCGGCACGCCGCTCGGCCCGGTGAGCACGGCAGCCAGCGCGGTCAACCGGGAGCCCACGGCCGCGGTGGGCCGGCCCAGCCGCTCGTCCGGGGCCAGGCCGGCCGCGGCCAGCACGTGCAACCGGGCCAGTACCTGCAGCGGCGCCCGCCGCCAGGTCGACACCAGCGGTCCCAGGCCGGCCGAGACCCGCAGCGCGCCGGTGACGAGAGGGTCGTCGACCCCGCCGGTCCGAACCTCGGCCAGCGGGTACGCCGCACCGGCCAGCGCCGCGGACGCTCGGGCGCCTCGTAGCGACGACTCGGCGCTGACCTCTGCGCTGCGCCGCCGGAGCATCCGGTGACCGAGCAGCCGGTCGACATCGGCCCGGGCGCCGTCGGCCGCCCCGGCCACGCCGGCCAGCTGCGTCAGCGGCTGCAGCGGATCGACGGACGGCACAGCGGCACGCTACCGGCGTCGTCGCCCACCATCGTCGATCGTCGGGGGACAGCACCGGCCGGCCGGACGGTGCCCGTCGGGGCACAACCCAATACGGTGAGTGGAGGCACCAGAACCGGAGGTACTTCCATGAGCGAGTCTTGCGAGCGAGTCGTTCGACAGCATCGGCAGACCGCCCGAAGGGTGGTCAGCCGATGAACAGCGGTCCTGCCCTGTCCAACTTGAGCTCCGAGACCCGGCACTTCGACCCGCCGGCGGACCTGGCCGCGAACGCCAACGTCACGGCCGAGGCATACGAGCAGGCCTCGACCGACCGGCTCGCGTTCTGGGCGGAGCAGGCCCGCCGCCTGGACTGGACGACGGAGTGGTCGGAGATCCTCGACTGGCAACCGCCGTTCGCCAAGTGGTTCGTCGGCGGCACCCTGAACGCCGCGGTGAACTGCGTCGACCGCCACGTCGAGGCCGGCATCGGCGAGCGGGTCGCGCTGCACTTCGAGGGCGAGCCGGGTGACACCCGGAGCATCACGTACGCCGAACTGCAGAAGGAGGTCGCCAAGGCCGCTAACGCCCTGACCGAACTCGGCGTGCAGCAGGGGGATCGGGTGATGATCTACCTGCCCATGATCCCGGAGGCGGTCGTCGCCATGCTGGCCTGCGCCCGGCTCGGTGCCCCACACTCGGTGGTCTTCGGAGGCTTCTCCGCCGACTCGCTACGAACCCGGATCGGCGACACCGGCGCCAAGCTGATGATCACCGCGGACGGCGGCTACCGACGCGGCAAGCCGGGCGCGCTCAAGCCGACCGCTGACGCGGCGATCGAGGGCACCGCCGTCGACACGATGCTCGTGGTCCGGCGCACCGGCGAGGACGTCGACTTCACCGAGGGCCGTGACCACTGGTGGCACGACGTGGTGGACCGGCAGGAGGACACCCACGAGGCCGAGGCCTTCGACGCGGAGAACCCGCTGTTCATCCTCTACACGTCGGGGACGACGGCCAAGCCCAAGGGCATCCTGCACACGACCGGCGGATACCTCACGCAGACGGCCTACACCCATCACGCGGTGTTCGACCTCAAGCCGGTGACCGACGTCTACTGGTGTACCGCCGACATCGGCTGGGTGACCGGCCACAGCTACATCGTGTACGGACCGCTGGCCAACGGCGCCACCCAGGTCATCTACGAGGGCACACCGGACACCCCGCACAAGGGTCGGTTCTGGGAGATCGTGCAGAAGTACGGCGTGACCCTGCTCTACACCGCGCCGACGGCTATCCGGACGTTCATGAAGTGGGGAGACGACATTCCCGCCGGGTTCGACCTGTCGACGCTGCGCATCCTCGGCAGCGTCGGTGAGCCGATCAACCCCGAGGCGTGGATGTGGTACCGCGAGCACATCGGCCACGACAACTGCCCGATCGTGGACACCTGGTGGCAGACCGAGACCGGCGCCATGATGATCGCCCCACTGCCCGGGGTCACGTCCACGAAGCCGGGCTCGGCCCAGGTGGCGCTGCCCGGGGTTAGCGTGGATGTCGTCGACGAGTCAGGAACCGCCGTCGGCGACGGCGAAGGCGGCTATCTCGTGCTGTCCGAGCCGTGGCCGGCGATGCTGCGCGGCATCTGGGGCGACGACGAGCGGTACAAGGACACGTACTGGTCGCGGTTCGACAGCATGTACTTCGCCGGGGACGGCGCCAAGAAGGACGACGACGGCGATCTGTGGCTGCTCGGCCGGGTCGACGACGTCATGAACATCTCCGGACACCGCATCTCCACCACCGAGATCGAGTCGGCCCTGGTCAGCCACCCCAAGGTCGCCGAGGCGGCGGTCGTGGGCGCCTCCGACGCGACCACGGGGCAGGCCATCGTCGCGTTCGTGATCCTGCGCGGCTCCGCCGCGGAGTCCGCCGAGGACGACGAGCAGGCCGGCGAGGACCTGATCCAGGAACTGCGCAACCACGTAGGCCGGGAGATCGGCCCGATCGCCAAGCCGCGCCAGGTGATGCTCGTGCCGGAGTTGCCGAAGACCCGCTCGGGCAAGATCATGCGACGGCTGCTCAAGGACATCGCCGAGCAGCGCGAGATCGGCGACGTCACCACGCTGAACGACTCGACGATCATGGACGTGATCGCGGACAAGATGCCGGCCGCGGCGGCCAAGGAGGACTGACCCGGTCGTTCTGGCCGGAACTGACGACCGTCGAGCAGTCGGCGGCCGTACGGTGACGCGGTGGCCGGCCCTTCCGACGATCGTGGTCCTCCGGACGTCCTCGACTGGACGCCGTCGCGCAGCCCGCGCCGGTGGCTGGTCGGCGCCGCCGCGCTCGCGCTGCTGGTCCTGGCCGCGTACCTGCTGACCGGCGGGGACGACGAGCCCCGGGCCGGATCGGCGCCGACCACCACGCCGTCCGTGACCACCTCGACCACCACGACCAGCGCCGGACCGGTACCGCCGCAGACCAGCGCGCCCTACGACCCGGCCGACCTGACCACGGGACAGCTCCCGGACTCCTTCGGTGCGGCCTCCGGTCAGGCTGCGCTGCGCGCGGTCGAGGCGGTGGCCAACGGCTACTGCACGCGCATCTCCACCTGGCGCATCCAGCTGCTGCCCGAGCCCGAGGACGACTTCCTCCGGGTCCGCGCGCTGCTGAGGCCTTCCGGGCCGGCGTACCCGAACGTGTTCTTGCAGATCGACCTGACCTGGGACGTCGACCACTACTCCTGGGCCACCCCCCGGCAACCGCTGCTGGACTGCCCGTGAGAACCGGCGTTGGTAGCGTGACGGGACGGTCGAGACGGAGGACGGCATGGGCATCAGCCTGGTCAAGGGCGGCAACATCTCGCTGACCAAACAGGCCGGCGGCGCCGGGTTGTCGGTCGTGGTGGTCGGCCTCGGATGGGACCTGCGCTCCACGACGGGCCAGGACTTCGACCTGGACTCCAGTGCGATCGCCTGCAACGCCGAGGGGCGGGCCGTCGACCCGCAGCACTTCGTCTTCTACGGCAACCTGGCCACCCCGACCGGCTCCATCCGGCACTCCGGGGACAACCTGACCGGCAAGGGTGAGGGCGACGACGAGCAGATCACCGTTGACCTGAGCGCTCTCACCCCGGAGACGGAGAAGGTGGTCTTCCCGGTCTCCATCTACGAGGCGGACGGACGCAACCAGAACTTCGGGCAGGTCCGCAACGCGTTCATCCGGGTGGTGAACACCGCCGACGGCGCCGAACTCGCGCGCTACGACCTCACCGAGGACGCGTCGGTCGAGACCGCGATGATCTTCGGTGAGATGTACCGGCACAACGACGAGTGGAAGTTCCGGGCCACCGGACAGGGCTATGCCTCCGGCCTGCGCGGGATCGCCCAGGACTACGGCCTGCCCGTCTGAAGCACGCGCCGCCGTGGAGGCGCCCTGAGTACCGGTGACGGGGACGGCTGGGTCACCTGCGCCCTCGGCCACCGACATTGGGGGATCTACGGCGCCGCCGGCCTGTTGCTGCGCACGGCCGAGCAGATCGTGTTGCAGCACCGCGCACCGTGGAGCCATCACGGCGATACCTGGGGGCTGCCCGGTGGCGCGCGGGACAGCTTGGAGTCGGCGATCGATGCCGCTGTGCGAGAGGCTGCCGAGGAGGCCGGCATCGACGGCGCCGACGTACTGGTGACCGGTGTGCACGTGGTGGACCACGGCGGCTGGGCCTACGCCACCGTGCTGGCCGAACCCGTCGCGCCGGTCGAGCCGGCGAGCACGAGCGCCGAGAGCATCGAGGTCCGCTGGCACCGGATCGCCGACGTGGCGGACTTGCCGCTGCATCCTGGCTTCGCGGCCAGCTGGCCCGTGCTGGCCCCGATGTGGCCGGCGCGGGTGGTCATCGTGGACGTGGCCAACGTCGTCGGGTCGCGGCCGGACGGCTGGTGGTCGGATCGCATCGGCGCCACGCGACGGCTGTACGACGACGTATCGCGTTGGGCGAGCGCCGGCCTGCCGGCCGATCGGCTGCCGGGCGCCGGTCCCGCCTCCTGCCTGCCCCGGGTCGGCTTCGTCATCGAAGGTGCAGCCCGGGACGCCCCGCTGCGGACCGATCCACGGATCGAGGTGGTGCGGGCCGCCGGCTCGGGCGACGACGCGATCGTGGACGCGGTGCGCCGTACGCCGAAGGCCGTCGTCGTCACCGCGGACCGGCAGCTGCGCGACCGGGTGTGTGCGCTGGGCGCCATCGTCTACGGCCCCCGCTGGCTGCTCGACGAGTTGGGGCGCTGAGCCCGCTCACGCATCACCCGACGGTGTCGGCTCTCCTGTTCGACGTCACGTTCCGATCACG
>JACCSC010000500.1 GCA_013813215.1 Geodermatophilaceae bacterium
CCCCGCCCCTGCGCCGCCGCGGTGCGGCGGTCGCGCGCGCCGCCGTGCTCGCCGCCCTCGACGGGACACCGGACGGCACGGATGAGGTACGCCGGCGCGGCATCGTGCCGGTCGCCGAGCTGCGGGCGATGGGCGCGCAGCCTCCGACCGCACCGCTGGTCGGGGACTGGCTGGTCGATCCCGATCTGCTGGTCGAGCTGACGGCGCGAGCCCGGCGCACGGTGGGGGAGTACGCCGCGGCGCATCCCCTGGACGTGGGCATGCCGCTGGAGCTGCTGCGCCGGGAACTGCGGCTGCCCGACGTCCGGCTGGTCCCCTCCGTGGTCACCGCGCCGTACCGGGTCCGCGAGGGCCGGGTGGTGGCCGAGACCACCGGTCCGGGGCTGCCACCGGAGGTACAGGCGGCGGTGGCGGAGCTGCGGGCGGACCTGACCCGCGAGCCGTACGCCGCGCCGGGCGCCGAGCGGCTGGCCGCGCTCGGCCTGCGAAGCCGGGAACTCGGGGCCGTTGCGCGTGCCGGGTCCCTGCTCAAGGTGACCGACGGGGTCTACCTGCTGCCCGGGGCCGACGCCACCGCCGCGGCCGTCCTGGCCGGGCTGGAGCAGCCGTTCACCCTCAGTGCGGCCCGGCAGGCGCTCGGCACCTCGCGTCGGGTCGCCGTACCGCTGCTGGAGCTGCTGGCCCGACAGGGCCGGACCCGGCGACTGCCCGACGACACGCACGAGGTCCTCGGCGCGTAAGCCGGGAACTGTCGGCCGGTCTGGTTACCGTCCGCGACATGCGGATCCTGCACACCTCCGACTGGCACCTCGGCCGCGCCTTCCACGGCTGCGACCGGCTGGCCGACCAGGAGCAGGTGCTGTCCGGGCTGGCCGAGCTGGTGGGTGAGCGCGGCATCGACGTCGTCGCGGTCAGTGGGGACGTCTTCGACCGGGCGCTGCCGAACGCCGAGACGGTCCGGGTCTACGACCGGGTGCTGGCGTCGTTGGGCGCTGCCGGGGCCCGGATCGTGGTGATCTCCGGGAACCACGACTCCGCGCCACGGTTGGGTACGACCCGCCGCTTCGCCGCCGCCGGTGGGTTGCACCTGCACACCGACGTGGAGACCTGTTCCGTGCCCACGGTGCTCGCCGACGAGCACGGTCCGGTCGCGTTCTACGGCCTGCCCTACCTCGAGCCGGAGACTGCCCGGCTCACCCTCGGGGTCGACAGCGGCGGCGGGCACGCCGGGGTCCTCGGTGTCGCGATGGACGCCGTGCGGCGAGACCTGTCCGCGCGCCCGCCGGGCACCCGGTCGGTCGTCCTCGCACACGCGTTCGTGCTGCCCCCGAGGGTGCGGGAAAGCGACATCGACACGTCGGCGAGCGAGCGCTCCCTGGCCGTCGGCGGGGTGCAGACCGCGCCGAGCCCGCTTTTCGACGGGGTCGACTACGTCGCGCTGGGGCACCTGCACGGCTGCCAGCAGCCCGATCCGGCGCGCCCCTGGCTGCGCTACGCGGGCAGCCCGCTGGCCTACTCCTTCTCCGAGGTCCACCAGCGCAAGTCGGTCCTGCTCGTCGAACTCGACGGGACCGGCCTGGCCGGGGTCGAGCGGATCGAGCTGCCGGTGCCCCGACGGCTGCGCGTGGTCACCGCCGAGCTGCCGGCGTTGCTCGGCGAGCCACGCTACGCCGAGTTCGAGCAGGACTACCTGCAGGTCCTGCTGACCGACGCGCAGCGTCCGCTGGACTCGATGCGTCGCTTGCAGGCCCGCTTCCCCTACGCCGTCGCGGTCGAGTGGCGCCCCGCTGGTGCCCCGCCGCCGCCGCGCCTCGCGCCGACCCGGCGGCGGGTCGAGGACGACCTGACGACCGCCGCCCACTTCGTGGAGTGGGTGCGCAACTCCCGGCCGAGCCGGGTCGAGCACGAGCTGCTGTCCGCCGCGTTCGCCGCGTCCCGAACTCGCGAGGCCGCGGGATGAGCGCCGGATGAGGCTGCACCGGCTGGAGCTGACCGCGCTCGGACCGTTCGCCGGCTCGCACGTCGTCGACCTGGACGGGCTGGGGACCGACGGGCTGTTCCTGCTGCACGGGGAGACCGGGGCCGGCAAGAGCTCCGTGCTCGACGCGATCGCCTACGCCCTGTTCGGTGTCGTTCCCGGTGTCCGGCAGAGGGCGCACCGGCTGCGCTGTGACCGAGCCGACCCGTGGACGGCGACCTCCGTGCGGCTGGAGCTGACCGTGGCCGGACACCGGGTTCGGGTCCGCCGCACGCACGACTGGCTGCGGCCCAAGCGACGGGGCACCGGATCGACCCGCGAGCCGGCCACGGCGCTGCTGGAGGAGCGCCGCAAGGACGTCTGGGTGGGCCTGTCCACCCGGATCGACGAGGTCTCGCACCAGCTGCTCGACTGGATCGGGATGAGCGCCGAGCAGTTCTTCCAGGTGGTGCTGCTGCCGCAGGGCGAGTTCGCGCAGTTCCTGCTGGCCGAGTCCAAGGACCGGGAGCGGTTGCTGGAGCGATTGTTCGGCACCGAGCGGTTCTCCGACGTCCAGCGCTGGCTGACCGATCGCCAGGTGGATTGCAAGCTGCGGGCCGAGGCCGGCGAGGCCACGATGCGGGCCTACGTCAACCGCCTCGGCCAAGAACTCGGGCTCCCCGTCGTGGACGAGGCCACGTTCCGTGGGGCCGATGAGACCTGGCGCGCGGCGCAGGTCGCCGGGACGGGCGTCCGAGCCGCGGTGTCCCTGCAAGCGGCGGCGGAGGCAGACCAGGCGCGGGTGGAGGCCCGGACGGCTTACGACGAGCTGGTGCTGCGCCGGCGCCTGCAGGACCGGCTGGCGGCGGTCGAGCGGGAGCGCGCGGCATTGGCC
>JACCSC010000013.1 GCA_013813215.1 Geodermatophilaceae bacterium
TGCGCCTCGCTCTTCTCGCGCAGCGCGCGGAACTCCGGCGCCCCGGCGTCCTGGTCGGCGATGAACCGGGCGGCGAAACTGCCGTCCTTGATCTCGGCCAGCAGGTCACGCATGGTCTGGCGAACCCGGCCGTCGATCACCCGCGGGCCGGACACGTAGTCGCCGTACTCCGCGGTGTCCGAGACCGACCAGCGCTGCTTGGCGATGCCGCCCTCGTACATCAGGTCGACGATGAGCTTGAGCTCGTGCAGGCACTCGAAGTAGGCGATCTCCGGCTGGTAGCCGGCGTCGATCAACGTCTCGAAGCCGGCCTGCACCAGCGCGCTCATCCCGCCGCAGAGCACGGCCTGCTCGCCGAACAGGTCGGTCTCGGTCTCCTCGGTGAACGTCGTCTCGATCACGCCGGCCCGCGTGCCGCCGATCCCCTTGGCGTAGGACAGGCCGAGCGGTAGGGCCTCGCCGGTAGCGTTCTGGTGTACGGCGACCAGGCACGGGACGCCCTTGCCGTCGGCGAACTGGCGCCGGACGAGGTGGCCCGGGCCCTTCGGGGCGACCATCGCCACGTCCACGCCGGCCGGTGGGGTGATGTAGCCGAACCGGATGTTGAACCCGTGGCCGAAGAACAGCGCGTCGCCGTCCTGCAGGTTGGGTTCGATCGCCTCGGCGTACAGCCCGCGCTGCTTGTGGTCCGGCGCGAGGACCATGACCAGGTCGGCCTCGGCGCTGGCGATGTCGGGGGTGACCACCCGCAACCCCTCGGCCTCGGCCTTGGTCTTCGAGCGCGACCCGTCGGGCAGTCCTACCCGGACGTCGACGCCGGAGTCGCGCAGCGACAGGGCATGAGCGTGGCCCTGGCTGCCGTAGCCGAGCACGGCCACGGTGCGGCCCTGGACCACCGACAGGTCGGCGTCGTCGTCGTAGAAGATCGTGGCGGGCATGGAATCCCCTCGTCAGTACGGGCCGGCGGCCGGCGGAGCCGGCCCGGACGGAGCAGTCAGCCCTGAGGCTAGGCGGAGCGGTCCAGCGGCCGGACCGACGGCGTGGCGGAGATCGCCCGCGGCCCGCGGCCGACGGCCACCGCGCCGGACTGCACCATCTCGCGGATGCCGATCGGCCCGAGGACGCGCAGCAGCGCATCGAGCTTGTCGCGGGTCCCGGTGGCCTCGATGGTCAGCGCGTCGGTGCTCACGTCGACCACCTTGGCGCGGAACAGTTCAGCGGTCTCCAGCGCCTGCGTGCGGGTGCTCGGATCGATCCGGACCTTGACCAGCAGCAGTTCGCGCTGCACCGAGGCGGCCGGGTCGAGTTCGACGATCTTGATCACGTTGATCAGCTTGTTGAGCTGCTTGGTGACCTGCTCCAGCGGCAGGTCGTCGACGTTGACGACGATGGTCATCCGGCTGATCAGCGGGTTCTCGGTCGGGCCGACGGCGAGGGAGTCGATGTTGAAGCCGCGGCGGCTGAACAGGCTGGCCACCCGGGCCAGCACGCCCGGCTTGTTCTCCACCAGCACCGAAAGGGTGTGCATGGACACGGCTATCCCTTCGCCTCGTGCGCTGCGCGCACCGCTCGCTCCGCGCCTTGCTCGTTCCTCGCTGCGATGCTCACTCGCTCTCGGCTCATCACACCCCCGCGTCGAAGTCGGGCCGCACGTCGCGGGCGGCCAGGATGTCGTTGTTGCTCGTGCCCGCAGGCACCATGGGCCAGACCTGCGCGTCCTCGCCCACGATGAAGTCGACCACGACCGGGCGGTCGTCGATCTGCATCGCCTTGTCGATCGTGGCGTCGACCTCCTCGCGGGTCTCGCAGCGCAGGCCGACGCACCCCATGGCCTCGGCCAGCAGCACGAAGTCCGGGATTCGCCGAGCCGCGAGGGTGCCGAGCTTGGTGTGCGAGTAGCGCTCGCCGTAGAAGAGGTTCTGCCACTGCCGGACCATGCCCAGGTTGCCGTTGTTGATGATCGCCACCTTGATCGGGATGCCCTCGATGGCGCAGGTGGCCAGTTCCTGGTTCGTCATCTGGAAGCAGCCGTCACCGTCGATCGCCCACACCGTCGTGTCCGGCCGGCCCATCTTGGCGCCCATCGCGGCGGGGACGGCGTACCCCATGGTCCCGAGCCCGCCGGAGTTCAGCCAGGTGTACGGCTGCTCGTACCGGATGAACTGGGCGGCCCACATCTGGTGCTGCCCCACGCCCGCGACGTAGATCGCGTCGGGCCCGACGATCGAGCCGAGCCGCTCGATGGCGTACTGCGGGGCCAGCGAGCCGTCCGGGGGCCATTGGTATCCAAGAGGATACCTGTTTCGGAACCCGTCGAGCTGCGCCCACCAGCCCGTGATGTCAGCGGTGGCCGGCTCCTCCCGGACCGCGACGATCAGATCGGCGATCACCTCCCGGCAGTCGCCCACGATCGGGACGTCGGCGACCCGGTTCTTGGAGATCTCCGCGGGGTCGATGTCGGCGTGCACGATCGTCGCCTCCGGCGCGAACGTCGTCAGCTGCCCGGTGACCCGGTCGTCGAAGCGTGCGCCCAAGGCGACGATCAGGTCGCTGCGCTGCAGCGCGGTGACCGCAGTGACGGTTCCGTGCATGCCCGGCATCCCGAGGTTCTGCCGGTGGCTGTCGGGGAAGGCGCCCCGGGCCATCAGCGTCGTCACGACCGGGATGCCGGTCACCTCGGCGAGCACCCGCAGCTCCGCGGTGGCCCGAGCCTTGAGTACGCCGCCCCCGACGTACAGCACGGGCCGACGGGCGGTAGCCATCAGCCGGGCCGCCTCCCGGACCTGCTTGCCGTGCGGGCGCAGCACCGGGCGGTAGCCGGGCAGGTCGAGGGTCGGTGGCCAGCTGAACGTCGTACTCGCCTGCAGCACGTCCTTCGGCAGGTCGACGAGCACCGGCCCGGGCCGGCCGGTGCTCGCGATGTGGAAGGCCTCGGCGATCACCCGCGGGATGTCGGCAGCCGAGGTGACCAGGAAGTTGTGCTTGGTGATCGGCATGGTGATGCCGCAGATGTCGGCTTCCTGGAAGGCGTCGGTCCCGATCGCCGCGCTCGGCACCTGGCCGGTGATCGCGACCAGCGGCACGGAGTCCATGTGCGCGTCGGCGATGGGGGTCACGAGGTTCGTCGCCCCGGGTCCGCTGGTGGCCATGCACACCCCGACCCGGCCGGTGGCCTGCGCGTAGCCGGCCGCGGCGTGCCCGGCCCCCTGCTCGTGGCGGACCAGGACGTGCCGGACGGCGGTGGAGTCGTAGAGCGGGTCGTACGCCGGGAGGATGGCCCCGCCGGGGATGCCGAAGACGACCTCGGCGCCGACCGCCTCGAGCGAGCGGACGAGGGACTGGGCTCCGGTGACCGGCAGGCTGCTGCCGGCCGGCCGGAGGCTCGCCGGGGTGGGACGGGGCTTCGGGCTGCTGCTCATCGCTGCCTTCGTGCTCGGGGTGCCGCTCGGGACATGAAAAAACCCCCCGCGCCGTAGGCACTGAGGGGTTGCGCGACGGTCTGGACGACCGCCGCGCTAGCTGATTACGAGAACTGCGTTGTGCACGCCGCCACTGTCTCTCATCGACGCGGTCGCCGTCAATCGCCGGGGCTGGCCCACGGTCAGCCGCCGTGGACGGCCTCGAACGAGTCGGCGTACGCCTGTTGGCCCCTGCGGGTCGGGTGGAAGGAGTCGCGCACGAAGTCCGCCTGTACGCCGTACCGGCCGCCGCTGGCGATGACCGGGCCGGCGGGCTGCTGACCGCTCGCCCCGAAGCCGCCGGACAGGCTCAGCCCGTAGATCCAGTCCCGGCTGCTGTTCTGGCAGGCCTCGTGACCGGTGAAGCGGACCTCCAGGTCGGTCGTCACCGAGGTCACACCGGCAGCGGCGGCGGCCCGGTCGATGACGTTGTTCAACCGGACGCCCAGGTCGCGGATCATGTCGCGCTCGGCGGGGGTGATCAGGAACGTCAGCGCGTAGCACCAACCGCGGACGTCGGGGTCGGGAACGAGCAGCGGGTAACCGCCCACGAGGACCCGGTCGCCGGGCGCGGCGGCCTGGATCTCGTCGTACAGCGAGGTCAGCGGGCCGGCGAGGCCGTCGATCCGGCTCTCCAGCACGGCCCGGTTGCGGGTGCAGTTGGACAGGAAGCAGTTGACCAGTTCGTCGGCGAAGCCCGCGTCGTTGCCGCCGACGGTGACGGTGACCAACCGGTTGCCGTTGGACGGGAGGCCGGCGAGCTGGTCGACCTGGCCCTGCACCGTGGGGATCGTGGCGCCTGAACAGGCCAGCATCGTCCGGCTGGTCACGGTCTCGGAGAAGATCAGGTTGCCCCACGCGTTCGGGGTGTTGTCGCAGTCGTTGTAGTAGCCGCCGGAGCCGAGCCCGGACGAGTAGCTGTCGCCGAGGGTGACCACCGCGGTGGGTGCCGCGGCCGTACCCGGTGCCGCCGCGGCACTCGTCCCCGGGAGCACAAGGGCCACCGCGAGCAGGAAGGTAGCCGCGGGGACGACGACACGGGGCAATGTGGCGCGCATGAGCAGGGCCCTCTTTCGCTGATGAGCACGTGGCAGCGGTTGCGCATAGGTCAGATCGGTGCACCGACGGTAGCGCCGCCGGCCGGGGAACTCGCCTTCGTGTCCGCTTCCGGTCAGCGGCCGGTACAAGTGGCCAGCCTGCTCAGCAGACCAGTGGTCCCGACACGCGGGTCGAGCACGTGCGCCCGCGGCGTGTCGGGACCACTTCGGCTGGGCGGCGGCCGGTGGCGACGGAGACCTCAGCCGCAGACGGCGCCCTGGGCGGCTGACCCGACGAGCTTGGCGTACTTGCCCAGGACGCCGGAGTCGTAGCGCGGCGGCGGTGCCTTCCAGCCGGCCTTCCGGCGGTCGAGTTCGGCCGGGTCGACGAGGAGGTCGAGCCGGCGGGCGGCCACATCCAACCGGATCCGGTCACCCTCGGCCACCAGCGCGATCGGCCCGCCGTTCGCCGCCTCCGGCGCGACGTGGCCGACGCACAACCCCGTCGTACCGCCGGAGAACCGGCCGTCTGTCAGCAGCAGCACGTCCTTGCCGAGCCCGGCGCCCTTGATCGCACCGGTGACGGCGAGCATCTCGCGCATCCCCGGGCCGCCACGCGGCCCCTCGTACCTGATGACCAGCACGTCTCCGGCGTTCAGGCTGCCGTCGGTGACCGCGTCCATGGCGGCCTGCTCCCCGTAGAAAACCCTGGCCGTCCCCTCGAACCGCTCGGTGTCGATGCCCGCGGTCTTGACCACCGCGCCCTCGGGCGCGAGCGTGCCGTGCAGGACGGTGATGCCGCCCGTGGCATGGAGCGGGTCGGCGTACGCCCGGATGATCGTGCCGTCCGGGTCCGGCGGCGCGAGGTCGGCCAGGTTCTCCGCGATCGTCGCGCCGGTGACGGTGAGCGCGTCGCCGTGCAGCAGACCGGCGTCGAGCAGGGCTTTCATGACCACCGGTACGCCGCCGATCCGGTCGACGTCGGCCATCACGTAGGGGCCGAACGGCTTGACGTCGGCCAGGTGCGGGGTGCGGTCCCCGATCCGGTTGAAGTCGTCCAGGGTCAACTCGACCCGCGCCTCGGCGGCCATGGCCAGCAGGTGCAGTACGGCGTTCGTCGAGCCGCCAAGAGCCATGACCACCGTGATGGCATTCTCGAAGGCGTCCCGGGTCATGATCTGGCGCGCGGTGATGCCGCGCTCGATGAGTCCGACCACCGCCTGGCCCGAGCGGGCGGCGATCTCGTCACGGCGCCGGTCCACCGAAGGCGGGGCCGCGCTGCCCGGCAGCGACATGCCGATCGCCTCGGCCACCGAGGCCATCGTGTTGGCGGTGTACATCCCGCCGCAGGCCCCCTCGCCCGGGCAACTGGCCCGCTCGATCGCGTCCAGCCGGTCCTCGCTGATGAGGCCGCGGGCGCACGCGCCGACACCTTCGAACACGTCGATGATGGTGAGGTTGTCCTGGTCGTCCAGCCGCCCGGGCAACGTCGTACCGGCGTAGACGAAGACGCTGGCCAGGTCGAGGCGCGCCGCGGCCATGAGCATGCCGGGCAGCGACTTGTCGCACCCGGCCAACAGCACGGAGCCGTCCAGCCGCTCGGCGAACATCACCGTCTCCACCGAGTCGGCGATGACCTCGCGGCTGACCAGCGAGGCATGCATGCCTTCGTGGCCCATCGAGATGCCGTCGGACACCGAGATCGTGCCGAACTCCATCGGGAAGCCGCCGGCCGCGCGGACGCCGTCCTTAGCCCGCTGGGCCAGCCGATCCAGCGACAGGTTGCACGGTGTGATCTCGTTCCAGGACGAGGCGACGCCGATCTGCGGCTTGGCGAAGTCCTCGTCGCCCATCCCGATCGCGCGGAGCATCGCGCGGGCCGGGGCCCGCTCGTAGCCGTCGGTGACCTCGTGGCTGCGGGGCTTGCGGGAGCGCTGGTCCGGCACGGGGGTGAGGGTAGTCGGCCGGTCCGCTCTGCGAGCATGGGCGGGTGACCGAAGCCACGCCCGTGACCCGGCTGCGGATGCCGCGCTCGGCCCTGGTGGCGGTCGTGGTGCTCGTGGTGTGCACGATCCCGCTGGCCTCGGTCAGCCCCTGGCTGCTCCTGCTCTTCGCGCTGCCGGCGGCGATCGGCGCCTACGTCTGGCGAAGCGGTGTGGACCTCGACGCCGAGGGGATCGAGGTCCGCGCGGCGTTCGGCTCGACCCGGGTCCCGTGGGGCGCGGTCGCGGGACTGCAGGTGCGCAGCCGAGGCGAGCTGTGGCTCCAACGCCGGGACGGTACGGCGGTCCGCCTGCCGGTCCTGCGCAGCCCGCGAGACCTTCCCCGGCTGCACGAGGCAAGTGCCGGGCGCCTCGGCGTACCGGAGGTCGAGCACTGACCCGCCGCGCTCACGGCACCGGCTCCTCCTCGTACGTCCCGACCCGTCGGGTCCGCTCCGGATGGGTGACCCGGACGATCAGGTACCAGGCCAGCCCCACGAGGAGTACGGCGGCGAAGATGTAGGGCATCCGGTTGAGCGGAGCCGGCGGCACCGGGTAGACGTTCTTGTAGAACACGTAGAGCAGCGACAGCACGACGACGACGGACAGGATCAGGGCCATCGGACTGGATTCCCCACGTCGGCGCAGGAACACCGGCAGCGAGGCCGCCATCAACAAATAGGCCAGCATGTAGCCGAAGGTGCCGACCGTGCCGATGTAGCCGAACGCCACCAAGGGCGCCGAGCCGTTGAGGACCATGACGATCGGCACCAGGGCGACGAAGGGGGTGATCAACATGATGGCCACGTGCGGGGTCCGGTAGGTGGCGTGGGCCTGTCCCACGGCGGCGGGCAGCACGCCCTCCTCACCCATGGTGTAGAGCACCCGCGACGCGGCATTGATGCTTGCAATGGCCACGGCGAAGAACGAGGCGGTGACGCCCAGGTCGATGACCGGGGTGAAGGCATCCATCCCCACACCTGTCGCCAGGTCGCTGACCGGGGCCGCGCTCTGCGACAGGGCTTCGGCGCTGCCGAAGCCGAGGACGGAGGCGTAGGTGGCGAAGATGTACATGAGACCGACCAGTACGGCGCTGCCGAGTACGGCCCGGGGAATGGCCCGATGCGGGTTCTTGGCTTCGGCGCCCAGGGAAGCGGCGCTCTCGAAGCCGACGAAGCCGAGTACGGCCAGCACGATCCCGAACGTGACCCCGTCGAACGTCGCCCCTTCCAGCCGCAACTGCGACGTGTCGAGCGACAGTCCGTTCTGCACCACGACGACGATGAAGACGATGAGAACGGCCGATACCGAGATCACCTCCAGTACCAGCCCGAGCCGGGTGGACAGCTTGATCCCGGCGATCGCCAAGCCGGCCGCCACCACGGCGAACACGACGTACAAGATCACCTGGGTGGTCGTCGAGGCGCCCGCGATCCCGATCTCGGTCAGGAAGCTGCCCAGGTAGACCCCTCCACCGATGACCCCGAGCATCGCGATGCAGATGTACCCGATGACGATTCCCCAGCCAGCCGCGAAGCCCCCCGCCGGTCCCAAACCCCGGGCGACGTAGGTGTACAGCGACCCGGAGGAGGCCAGGCGCCGCCCGAACAGGGCGACACAGCAGCCGATCAGGACGACGACGATCACGGCGGCGACGTAGGAGACCCAGGCCCCCTCGCCGGCGTACAGGACGATCAGCGCCGGAAGTGAGGCCATCACCGCGCTCGGGGCGATCGCCGCCACAGACTGCGCCAGCACAGCCACCTGCCCCATGGACCGGTCGGCCAGCCCGCGGTCCTGCTGTGTCGGCGGAGCGAACTCCGAACTCATCGCTCGGCCTTCATTCGCGTACCTGCTCGCGGGCGCCCTCGCCGCTCTGCTCGCCGTCGCCGTGGCAGGCGGGCTGGGAGCGCGGCAGGTCAAGGGCGGGGTTTCCGTCGAAGAAGCCGACCGGCTTGAGGTGGAACCCGATGGTGCTCACCGGCATCACCGGCCAGTCCTCGGGACGGACCACGTGGTGGGCTCCGAAGGAGTACCAGACCACGAGGTCCTGGTCCTCGATCGAGCGGTCGGCCTGGACGAACTCCGGCAGCCCCCCACCCCGGCCGTTCTGGTTGGGGTAGTCCCCCGCGGCGTACATCTCGCCGGGCTCGTAGGGCGTGACCCAGAGGTGCTTGTACGCGAACTGACCGCGGTCCCAGGCCTGGGAACCCTTGCCCTGCAACGGCAGCACGGTGTCCCCTGGCATCAGCTTGTAGCCGACCGGCTCGCCGAGTTCGTTGACCGACGACGGGTTGACGATCGACCACGTCCTGCCGACGAAGGGATCGATGAGGCGCTGGGCCTCACTCTCGCGTGCCAGCAGCGTCTGCTTCGCGATCCACGCGTTGTGATACGGGTTGTCCGGCCCGTCGGGGAGGGCCTCGGCGTTGACCTCGTAGACCGAGTTCTGCTCGCCGTCGACCATCATGTCCAGCCGGACGTTGAAGAAGTGCTGGTGGTTGGGCCCGTACAGCCCCGGGGCGACGACCGCTCCGAAGCGGGGCTCCTCCCCCGGCGCGAACGCACCGGTGGAGAGGACTCCGCTCAGCTTGATCTCGTACTGGATGGTGCCGTCGGTGTAGAGGTACCAGAAGTAGCCGTACTCGTAGTTGCCGACCGTCGCGAAGCAGGAGATCACCAGCCGGCGGGAGCGGCGTACCTCCACCTTCTCGGTCCGGAAGTCGGTGTGCTTCCAGCCGACGCCGTAGTCCTCCTCGTGCATGCAGATCGCGTTCGGGATGGTGAGCGGCTGCCCGTCCTGGTCGTTCACCACGACGTCGAAGTAGTGGATCTCGCCCAGGCAGTCGCAGCCGAGCTGCAGCGGGTTGAGCAGGAACCCGACGCCGTACTCCCCCATGTCGAAGACGTTCTTGATCCGGTGCGTCGGGGCCGGGTCGCCGTACGGGATGTACATCTCCGACAGCGAAGCCCGGTAGATGACCGGACGCAGCCGGCCGCGGTCGGTGTAGCCGATCTGATGCAGCACCAGGCCTTCGCGCGGGGTGTACCCCACGCGCAGCCGCCACTTCTGCCAGCTC
>JACCSC010000026.1 GCA_013813215.1 Geodermatophilaceae bacterium
CCGAGGGCCAGCAGCGCGGCTCCGAGTCCACCGGCCGCGCCGCCTCCGGGCAGCTCGGCCAGGCCCGCCGGCGCGCCTGGGAGATCCCGCTCCACGACCTCGGCCCAGCGCCGCAGGCCCGCGTCCAGGCGGGCCACGTCGTCGGCGTCGGCCCCCTTCTGAGGTCCGAACACCGCGGCCGCACCGTGCGGACCGACCAGGGGGTTGTCGACGTCCGCCGCCACGACGAGGGCCATGTCACGCAGCTGCGGCCTCCCGGTCACTCGGTCGAGCACGACGAGCGGGCCGCCACCGGGCGGGAGGGCTCCGCCGGCGGCGTCGCGCAGGTCCAAACCGACCGCGCTGAACAGGCCGGCACCGGCATCCGTGGTCCCGCTGCCGCCGAGCCCGACCACGACGACTCGCGCGCCCGCCTCGGCCGCGGCGAGCAGGAGCTGGCCGACGCCGTACGACGTGGCGGCCAACGGTCGCCGCTCGGGCGCCGGCACGAGGTGCAGCCCGCAGGTCTGGGCCGCCTCGACGTACGCCGTGGCCCCGACCAGGAGGAACTGCGCGGTCACCCGCCGACCGAGCGGGTCGGAGACCGACACGGCGATTCGCCGGCCGTCCAGGGAGGCCGCGAGAGTGTCCACGAAGCCGGGGCCGCCGTCGGACAGGGGAAGCAGGAGGAGTTCGTCGTCAGGCGCGGCCGCCCGCCAGCCCTCGGCGATGGCCTCGGCCGCCTCGACCGCGCTCAGCGTGCCGCCGAAGCTGTCGGGGGCGACGACTACGCGCACGGATCAGCCGACCGAGGCCGCGACCCGCACGTGCTCGGCCACGGCAGCGGCGTACGGCGTCGCGAGCACGATGCTGTAGTGGTTGGCACCCGGGACGGCCTCGGTGCGTACCAGCTCGGGATCGAGGTCGATCTCGGCCAGCCGCTGCTGGTCGTACACGCCCTCGGGCTCGTCGAGCAGGCCGCGGGTCGCCCACAGCAGGGTCGCAGCCAACCCGGGCGTGCGCACCGCGTCGATCACCGTCTCGTCGAGCAGGATGTCCGCCCCATCGGTACGGACCGCGGCCCTGGCGCAGGACGAGCGCAGCTCGGGCTCGACCCCCTCGAGGTCGTACTGCACGTAGGCCTCAACGTCCTCGGACCAGTGCGGCCCGATCGCGGGGTGGGCCCGGAAGAACTCGCTGTACGCCGTACGGCTGGGGAAGGTCATCGCAAGCCGCGCCATCGCCGGGCCGAGGAACGCCTCCAGCATCGCGTCGAGGTCCGCGGCCGGCGGCACCCGCAGCGCCACCCCGCCGTCGACCAGGACGAGGGGGCCGAACCGGTCGGGATAGGCGTTGGCCGCCGAGGTGGCGACGAAGCCTCCCATGGAATGCCCGACCAGCACGGTGCGCTCGAGTTCCAGCCGATCGGCCAACGCGCGCAAGTCCGCGACGTGGGCGGCCATCCCGAAGGGTGCTCCTAGCACGTTGCTCCGGCCCCGACCGCGCAGGTCGGGCGCGACCAGGGTCACCGCACCGTCCAGGGCGCGTGCGACAGCGCCCCAACTGCGGTGGTTGCCGGTGATCCCGTGGGCGGCGAGGACCGTCGGAGCACCGGGTCCACCGGTCCACCGTCCGCAGGTCAGCTCACCGCCGTCGACCGGCACCGTCAGGACGTCGTATGCAGGCGTTGTCATACCGCCACCCTGCCAGCCGGCCAACGCGGACCCACGGTCTGCCGTCCTGCTTCGCGGAGCATCCGTCGGTGTGCCGGCCGGCCGCCCGTACCGGGATACATTGGCCTTCGCCGTCGGACGCCAATGGGACGCAGAGAGGTGGCCGTGAAGTTTCGCCGAGCACGCCCGGAGCCCGAGCCGGAGCTCGTGACCGCTGAGTCCGTGCCGACCGCGGGGGACCCGAGCCGGCCGGCCGGCAAAGGCCGGCCCACCCCGAAACGACGCGAGGCCGAGGGCCGGGCCCGCGGTCCGGTCGCACCACCGCCGACCACCCGCCGCGAGGCCTACCGGCGGACGCGGACGGAGAACGCCGACAAGCGCCAGGTGGTCCGCGAGTCAGCGCGCCAGGGCGACGACTCAGCGCTCCCGACCCGCGACCGCGGCCCGGTCCGCCGGCTGGTGCGCGACATCGTCGACACCCGGCGCAACGTGGCCAGCCTGTTCCTGCCGTTCGCGGTGGTCTTCCTGGCCGGCTACTTCGTGCCGGACCCGGCCGTGCAGCGCTACCTCGTGCTCCTGTGGACCGCCTTCTTCCTGCTGGTCATCATCGACTCGATCGGGCTGGGCCGGCGGATCAGCAAGCTGGTCCGGCAACGCCTGCCCAAGGAGGACGTCCGTATGCGCGGCGTCGTGTTCTACGGCATCCAGCGCTCGACGATGATCCGCCGCTGGCGCTTCCCGAAGCCGGCCGTCAGCCCGAACGCCGCGATCTGATCCCCGCCGCCGGCCGTGTTCGAGCGATTCACCGATCAGGCCCGGCGGGCCGTGGTGCTCGCGCAGCAGGAGAGCCGGCGGCTCGGACACGACCACATCGGTACCGGGCACCTGCTGCTCGCACTGCTGCACGACGCTGACGGCGGTGACGACGGGACCGCTCAGGTGCTCGCGGCCGCTGGGGCCACGCTGAGCGCCGCCCGGCCGGCGCTGCAGCAGACGTCCGCCGGCGGCTCGGGCGGAACCGGTCACATTCCCCTCACGCCCCGCCTGAAGCGCGCCCTCGAGGGCGCGCTGCGCGCAACGGACCTACGCGGACAGGAACCCGTCGAGCGGCGGCACCTGCTGGTCGGCCTGCTCCGGCTGCGCAGCGGGACCGGCGTAAGGCTGCTCACCGACCTCGGCGTCGACGTCGAGGCGTTGACCGAGGCCGCTGACCGCCTCGTCGCCGGCCCGGCTCGTCCCCGGCCGCCGGCCGCCGGACTGCACCCGCAGGCCCGCGGCTATCTCGCGGCCCAACCCGCCCCACCGGCCGACCTGGCCGGCCTGCGGCAGCTCACCGCGCAGACGTCCCTGCAGTACGCCGGAAAGCCCATCGACCTACCGCTGGTGCGCGACGCCGAACTCGGCGGGGTGCCCTGCCGCGTCTACTCCGCCGGGACGACCCGACGGCCCGCTGCCGTCTTCATCCACGGCGGCGGCTGGGTCACCGGTGACCTGGACAGCCACGACGTCACCTGCCGGTTGCTGGCCGCGCAGTCGGGGTGGGCGGTCGTCGCGGTGGACTTCCGCTGTTCACCGGAGCATCGCTACCCGGCGGCGTTGGAGGACGTGCTGGCGGTGACCGCGGCCCTGCGCGCCGACGCCGAGGACACCGTGGACCCCGGGCGGGTGGCGGTGCTCGGGGACAGCGCGGGCGGCAACCTGGCCGCCGTCGCCGCCCGCCGGGTGCGTGACGCCGGCGGCCCGCCGTACGAGATGCAGGTCCTGATCTACCCGGTGACCGACGCCGCGATGGACACCCCGTCGTACCGCCGGTTCGCCGTCGAGCACGGGCTGACGGCCGCGGCGATGCAGTTCTACTGGTCGGCATACGCGCCGCCGGACCTGCTCGACCCGGACGTCTCACCGCTGCGTACGCCGGACCTGCGGGGACTCCCGCCGGCGTACGTGCTCACCGCCGAGTTCGACCCGCTGCGGGACGAGGGCGAGGCGTACGCCGCGGCGCTGGCCGAGGCCGGTGTTCCGGTGACGGCTCGCCGCTACCTGGGCGCCATCCACGGCTTCTGGCGGCTGCCGGGACACTTTGACGCCGGCCGGCTCGCGATCAGCGACGTGGCCGGCGCCCTCCGGACGTCGCAGCCCGGACCGCGCTAGACCGGGTCCAGCCCCATCGGCCCGTAGACGACCCGGTCGCCCTCCAGCAGGGTCACCTGGTGCACGCCGGCCTGGCCGAGTTCCCGCCAGGTCTCCCCCAGCCAGGACTCGGCGTCGGACCGGTTGTCGAATCCCGGCGCCGCCGGTCCTTCGACCACGCCGCCCTGCTCGTCCTCGTACCGCCAGATCCAGGCTGCCATCGGTCTCCTCGTCGCGTTCTGCGGCCAGCCGGCCGTAGTGGCAGGGACAGCGTGACACCACTGGCACGCTGTCCCTGCCATTGTCCGGTTCGGCTCTGGGTGAGGAGGACAGGTGGTCGGTGACGGGGGGCTGTTGACCCGGTTGCGGGACTGGCTGGCCGCGGGTCCGCAGCCGCCGCTGCGTCGGCCCCGGCTGCTGTCCGCCGGACCGCCCGCTAAGTACGTACTGGAGATCGCCGCGGCGGTGGACGCCAGCCCGCTGGTCATGTCGACGCCGGAAACCACCCAGGGGGCGTACGCCGCGGCCGCGGAGTTGATCGACCGGGAGGTCGACGCCGGCTGCGACCTCGTCCTGCTGGCCGCGCCGGCCGCCGTGGCGGAGCTGGCCACCGCGGCTATCGCCGCCTTCACCGGCGAGGAGCCGGTCAAGGCGGTCGGCTTCGACCCGCGACTGCCCGACCGCGAGTGGACCGCGCGGGTAGTCGCCGTCCGCGACGCCCTCCGTCTGGTCGAGCTGGCCGCCGACCTGCCTGGCGCGCTCGGGGCGCTCGCCGACCCGGCCCTGGCCGGCGTCACCGGCGCCCTGGAACAGGCGGTACGCCGCCGTACGCCGATCGTCCTCGACGGCCTGCCCACCCTCGCCGCGGCGGTGCTGCTCGCGCACTACGCCGAACTCGACACCGGCCTCCTGCAGATCGCCGGGACCGACGCCCGACCCGCGGCCACGGCCGCCCATCGCGCCCTCGGGCTCCGCCCACTGCTCGACCTGGGCGACACCGACGACGG
>JACCSC010000056.1 GCA_013813215.1 Geodermatophilaceae bacterium
CCCCAGCCCCCGCCCGCTCCACCCCGGCACCGGCACCCGCCCGACCGGCGCCGGAGCCCGAACCGATCGACCTGCTGGAACTGGCCGGCGGGAGCATGCTCACCCGGGCGGTCCCGGTCGCGGCGGGCGCCGTCCTGCTGGCTCTGCTGGTCTTCCTGCTGCGCCGCCGGCGCTAGCCAGGCCGGCCGCCGGGATGGATCGAGCCGGCGCCCGCGTTGACATCGACATGCCGGTCCGCTCTTGCCGGCGTGGAAGGAAGGCTCGTCGTGCTCGATCCGCATGACCTCTACTCCCTGGATCCCAACCTGCCCGAGCTCACCGATCCGGTTCTCGTGTCCACGCTGCCCGGCTTCGTCGATGCCGGCTCGGCCGGGCGTTTGGTGACGCGGCACCTGCTGGACTCCCTGCCGCACCGATTCCTGGCGACCTTCGACGCCGATCAGCTCGTGGACCACCGCTCACATCGCCCGGCGATGACCTTCGTCGAGGACCACTGGGACAGCTACTCGCCGCACCTGCTAGCCATCCACCTGCTGGAGGACGCCGACGGCACGCAGTTCCTGCTGCTCGCCGGACCGGAGCCGGACTACCAGTGGAAACGGTTCACCAGCGCCGTCGAGCAGCTGATCGAGCGTTTCGGCGTACGGCTGACGATAGGCACCAATGCCATCCCGATGACCGTTCCGCACACCCGGCCGACCGGACTGACCGCCCACGGCTCGCGCAAGGAGCTGGTCTCGGAGTACGAGCCGTGGTTGTCGACCGTGCAGGTCCCGGGCAGTGTCGGTGCCCTGCTGGAGTACCGGCTGGGTCTGGCCGGGCGCGACGCCATGGGCTTCGCGGCGCATGTCCCGCACTACGTCGCCCAGGCGGAGTACCCGGCCGCCGCGATCGCCCTGCTCGGCGCCATCGAACGCGCCGCCGGACTGTCGCTGTCGGCCGACGCACTGGCCACGGTGGCCGAGGTGACCAGGGTGAAGATCGACGAACAGGTCGAACGCTCGAGCGAGGTCGCCTCCGTCGTCCGGGCGTTGGAGGAGCAGTACGACTCCTACACCGGCCCGGCCGGCCGGTCACCCATGATGGCCTTGGACGGCGAAGCGCTGCCCAGCGCCGACGAGTTGGGCGCGGAACTGGAGCAGTTCCTCGCCGAGCAGAACCGACGGGACGACTAGCAGACGAGGAGTAGCCGTGGCGATCGAGTTCAACCACACCATCGTGGGCTCGCGCGACAAGCGGGCCGGCGCCCATCAGTTGGCCGAACTCCTCGGCCGACCGGAGCCGACGAGCTACGGTCCGTTCGCTGTCGTGCAGTTGGACAACAACGTCAACCTGGACTTCATCGAACACGACGGCGACATCGCTTCCGCGCACTACGCGTTCCTCATCACCGAGGACGACTTCGACGCCGTGCGCGGCCGGCTGGATGACCGAGGCATCCCGTACTTCGCCGACCCCGGCCATCGTGAGTCGGGGATCAACACCAACGACGGGGGTCGCGGTCTCTACTGGGAGAACGTCGACGGGCACAACCTTGAGGTCATCACCCGGCCGTACGGGGGCTGAGGCCGGTGGTGAAGACCGTCGAGCTGCGGCGGCACACCGACAACGACGGCGACCGCCTCACCGACGAGGGTGTCGCGGCCGCCGAGGAGATCGGCCGCCGGCTGTCCCCGCCGTACGACGCCTTCGTCTCCACCGGGGCCGCCCGCGCGGTCCAGACGTTGGACATCTGGCGGTCAGCGGCCGGTGGCCGGGCGCCGCTGGAGCAGAGCGACGGGCTGCGATCGCGGCACGAGGACCGATGGCGGGCGGCGTACAAGGCGGCCGACAGCGGGGATCTCAGAGCGATGCAGGGGGCTGACCCCGATCTCGTTCGGGACGACTCGGCCACGCTCGGGGCTGCGCTGCAGGAGGTCTTCGATCGGCTGCCCGAAGAAGGCCGTGCCCTGGTGGTGGGCCACAGTCCGACGAACGAGGCCGCCGTGTTGGGCCTCACCGGCCAGTACGTCGACCCGCTCGACAAGGGTGGCGGGGTGCTGGTGATCCAGGTGGAAGGCAACTACCGCGTCGAGCCCCTCCGCTGAGCGTCACGGACGGCGCCGCGGCAAGCCGACAGGCCCGCGGCGTCGCGCTCTGTCTGCTCTCGGCGCTGTCCTTCGCCGTCCTCCCGTTTCTGGCGAATGCGGCGTACGACGCCGGAGCGAGCCTGTCCGAGCTGCTGCTCATCAGGTTCGTGGTCGCGGGCGCCGCGCTGTGGCTCATCGTGGCCATTCGTCGGCCGGCCCCACCGCGCCGAGGACTGGTAGTCATCGGCCTGACCCTCGGCGGGGTCTGCTACGCCACCCAGTCCGCGCTGTACTTCGCCGCCCTCCCGTACAACGGGCCCAGCCTCACCACCCTGCTGCTCTACACCTTCCCGGTCGTCGTCTTCGTCGTGTCGCTGGCGCGCGGCCGCGAACAGGTGACTCGGATGCGAGTGGCGGCACTCGCGCTGGCGCTGGGCGGTGTCGCTGCGGTCCTGCTGGGGACCGGTTCCGGAACGCTGCATCCGGTGGGCGTCGCGCTGGGGTTGGCGACCGCGCTGGCCTACTCGGCGTACATCCTGATCGGCGAGAGCGTGGACCAGGGCCTCGACCGGATTCTGCTGGGTGCCCTGGTCTGCACCGGGGCCGCCGTGACGTACGCCGTGGTCAATGTCGGTAGCGGAGGCTCGACGTTCGACTTCCGGCTCGAGGGTTGGTTCTGGGCCGGAACCCTGGGGCTGGTCGCCACCGCCTTCGCGCTCACCACGTTCTTCGCGGGCATGCGATTGGTCGGTGCCGCTACCGCGTCGATCGTCTCCTGCGCGGAGCCGGTGGCCACCGTGCTGATCGGCGTGAGCCTGTTCGGCGACCGGCTGGGCGCAGTCCAGCTGGTCGGGGCATTCTCCGTCGTGGTCGCGGTGGTACTGCTTCAGCGGCGGTCGCCGTCAGGCGCGACGGGAACGGCTGGGTCGTCGCCCAGCAACCAGCGAGGTCCGACTCCGCGACGGGCGGCGCGGTCACCGGAGTTGTAGAGGCTGCATCGACGCAGCGACAGGCATCCGCAACCGATGCAGTTGGCCAGCTCGTCGCGCACCTTCTCCAGCGCCTCGATCCGGGCGTCGAGGGCCGCCTGCCATCGGCTCGACAGTCGTTCCCATTCACGTCGGGTCGGCGCAGCGTCTGAAGACAGGTCGGCGAAGGCCGCTCCGACTTCGGCCAAGGTCAGGCCGACGCGCTGAGCGGCCTGAACGACGGCGATGCGGCGCAGCGTCGACCGCTGGTACCGGCGGCGCCCGCCCGCGGTCCGGCTGCTGCTGATCAGGTCGAGTGACTCGTAGAAGCGCAAGGCGGAAGGGGCGAGCCCACTGCGTTCGGCAAGCTGCCCGATGGTCAACAGGTCTGTCTTCCGGTGCACGTTCTGATCGTGCCACCCACCTTGGTGTGTGGCCGCTTTACTTCAAGCGCACTTGACATGTTCTGCTGGCGGAATGGCTGATGGTCTGCTTGACGAGGCGTACGAGCGTTTCCACCACACCGGCCCGGAGTTCGAAGGCTGGCTGTCCAACCACGGCCCGATGGCCGCGGACGCCTTGATCCGTCTCTGTCGGGCCGATGCGGTCGATGGCTGGGTCGATGAATATGCGCAGCGACTCGAGGAAGCCCCCCGCGCGCGGTGGCCGATCAGCGAGGACGACTGGCGCGAGCCCTTGGGTGACCCCTCCCGGCTCGGTGACTGGTGCGCGTTGTTCGCCGGTGAGGTGCGCCGAGCGCCCTGGGAGGACCTGCTCGCCCGGTGGTGGCCTCGGCTGCTGCCTGGGGCGATCGCCTCGGCCACCCATGGACTGATCCGGACCGGGCATGCCGTCCGGGCGCTGCGCGAGGTGGTCACCACCCAACGCCTGGACGAGTTCGCCCAGGCGCTCGGGTACTGGGCGGCGCGATGGCAGCCGCTACCCGGACAGCGACTCCCGGGGGGACACGCCGATGTCGGAGCAGCCACCGACGGGGTGCCGGTCCTCGGGGTGTCCGGTGGTGTCCGCACCCGAATCGCGCAGCTCGACCTGACGCCGGCGTGGCCGTCCGCCCTCGGTGGTCTTCGTCCGGTCACCCAGCCGGCAGCCGTGCCGGCAGCCCTCGACCTGCTGGTCGACGCCGCGGTCACCCACTACGAGCCATGGGCGCACGGGAGCCCGATCATGCTTGTGCATGCGGCGACGGCGCCACGAGCCGCCGCCCTCGCGCTTCCCGCGCTCCCGATCGAGCTGCATATCCCCACGTACAACACAGCATGGGCGGTGTCGGCCGCGATCAGCGCCGCGTACCGGCCCAGCACACCGGCACTGCCGCGATCCGACGTCGAACTGTCCACCCCCAGCGCCGAGGACGTCACCGATCTCGCGGTCGCCACCCGCGACGAGCACGCCATCAAGTTCGTCGAGGTCGTCCAGGAGTCCCACCGGCGCGGCAATCCCTACGCCCTCGTCGCCGGCGCTCGGGCCGCCGCGTTGCTAGCCACCGGCAGCTGAGAAGCTGCACCAACCCCGGGCTATCGCGGGACGGCGCTGAAGGCGCCGGCCACGGCCGCTGCGACCGAGACGTAGGCATCCGCGGTCTGCCGCCGCAGTTGCAACCGGTCGATCCGGCCGCCGGTCGCCAGATGAGGGTCGTAGGGGATCTCGACCACCTCTCGGCAGCGGGCGGCCAGGTGATTGCGCAGAACGTCGACGTTCACCTCGCCCGCGTCCGGCCTGATCGAGGTGATCACTGCGACCGCCTGCGCCACCAACGGCCCGTGTCCGTGAGCCACGAGCCAGTCCAGGGTCTTCGCTGCGCGGCTGGCCCCGTCGACGGTCGGCCCGGCCACGACCACCAAGGAATCAGCCAACGCCAGCGTCCCGGCCATCGCCGGGTGCAGCAGGCCCGAGCCCGAGTCCACCAGGACGATGGTGAAGAAGCGCGACAGGATCTCGTCCGTGGCGCGGTAACTGGCCTCGTCGAAGGGCTTCGAGCTGTGCGGGTCCTGGTCTGACCCAAGCACCTGCAACCGCTCGGCCAGCAAGGTGTACGCCGCCATCTCGGTGAACGAGCTGATCGAGGACGCATTGTCGAGCAGGTCGGTCACGCTCGCGCCGCCGGAACCGACCAGCCGCTCGGCCAGCGTGCCGGAGTCAGGGTTGGCGTCCATCGCCACCACGCGGTCGCCGCGGTAGTGGGCCAGGGTCAGGCCGAGGCAGGCCGCGGTCGTGGTCTTGCCCACGCCGCCCTTGAGCGAGACGACAGCAATCCGGTGACATCCCCGCACCGGCGTCGTGATCCGCTGCAACCGGTCCCGCTGGAAGCGCTCTTCCTTGGACAACCCCGGGTTCACCGAACCGCCGGAGATCCGGTGCACCAGCCGCCGCCAGCCGCTGGCCGAGGTGGCCGCCTTGGCGCGGAGGAGGGTCTGGGAGGTCAGCTCGGCGGCGGTGGACAGTGCCGGCGCCGGGGAGGCGGCCTGGACCGGTGGTGGGGGTGGGGCGGGGACGGCCGGTGGGGGCGCCGCGTCGGGGGCAGGAGTCGGCTCCAGGCTGGGCTCGGCCGGTTCGGGGTGCCCGTTCCCGGACAACAGGTCCGCGTCGTGCTCGTCGTGGGCGGCCTGGAAGCGGTCCCACGAGGCGTACCAGCGTTCGTCATCGACCCGCCGGACAGGTGCGGCCGACGGCGGTGGCTCGTCGTGCCCGGTCTGCCCGGCCGGGCCGGGCGCAGAGCCGACTGCCACGAACTCGCCTCCTCAGCTCGCCGGCTGACCCTGGGAGGGCCGTCGATCAGGTTAGCGCGCGGCGGCGTCCAGGACGAAAGCGAGCCGGTCAGGCCGACCGCCGGGTCAGGGCCACCAGGTGCGAACTGGCGCCGTGCAGGCTCGGCTCCGCTTCGGTCCGGCGCAGCCAGTCCAGCAGCGCCGAGCGACGCTGCGGATCGGCCAGCAAGGTCGGCAGGCCACCTAGCAGCCACCCGGTGACCTCCACGCCGAGCACGCTCGCGGCCTCCAGACCGGCCGCCAGCGGTTCGGTGGCCAGCTCCTCGGGACGGTGGAAGTACGCCGTGGTGAACAGCTCGGGGCGATCGTCGTCGTTGCGGTGCCGGCCGTCGCGCAGCGAGGCGTCGACGGCCGCGGCGAACCCCTCGCGCAGCAACCAGTCCTTGCGCATGACGTCGTTCCAGGCGGCGTACCGACTGATGGCGGCGGCCACGATCAGGCCGCCGGGGACGACCACCCGGCCGAACTCTCGCCAGGCCAGGAGCCGCTGCGACCGATCGGGCAAGTGATACAGCGGGCCGAGGGCGAGCACGACGTCGTACGACGAATCGGCCGCCGCCAACGTACGCGCGTCACCCAGCGACGCCGTCACCCCCGGACGCCGGGACGCCTGCTCGACGTGCAACGGCACCGGGTCGACGAGGTGCACGGAGTAGCCCAGACCGGCGAGCCACTCGGCGTAGACACCGGGACCGCCCCCCACGTCAAGGATGCGGGCCGGGACCGGGGGGAGGTGACGCTGCAGGATGTCCTGCGTACGGAGCAGCTCCAGGAGGCCGTGGGCGCTGGTCAGTCGGTCCTGTTCCTCACCGAGCGCGTAGTGGGCAAGGACCTCGGCAGGCGGCGGCATCGGCTCACGGTAGGGCCGGATAGATTCTGCGTCATGGGACTTCTGCTCGCGGACAAGGTCGCGATCGTCACCGGTGCCGGGCGCGGCCTCGGCCGAGGTGAGGCGCTGGAACTCGCGCGGCAGGGGGCGGCCGTCGTACTCAACGAGTACGAGGAGCCGACCGGTCAGGCCGTCGTCGACGAGATCACGGCGGCCGGTGGACAGGCCGTTCTCGTCGCCGGCGACGTCAGCGAGGTCGAGGTCGGCGACCGGCTGGTCGAGACCGCGCTACGGGAGTTCGGGCAGCTCGACGCGCTGGTCAACAATGCAGGCATCCTGCGCGACCGCACGGTCGTCAAGATGACGCCGGAGGAGTGGGACGCGGTGATCAAGGTGCACTTGCGCGGGCACTACACCACCACGCATGCCGCCTGCGGGCACTGGAAAGACAGCAAGCGGCCCGGCGCCATCGTGCACACGGCCTCCACCTCGGGCATCCTCGGCAACTTCGGGCAGGCCAACTACGGCGCCGCCAAGGCCGGCATCGCGGCGTTCTCGACCATCGTGGCGCAGGAGATGGCCAAGTACGGCGTACGGTCCAACGCCATCGCGCCGGCGGCCCGGACCGCGATGACGGAGTCGGCGTACGGCCAGATTCCGTTGGGGGACAGCGATTTCGACTTCTGGCACCCGGACAACGTCGCGCCGTTCGTGGCCTTCCTCTGCTCGGAGGAGGCCGCGCACATCAGCGGCAAGGTCTTCGGCGTGCAGGGCGATACGGTGGAGATCTACCAGCCGTTCACCTCGGTGGCGGTCATCGAGAACGACGGAAAGCGTTGGGAGTCTTCACAGTTCGTCGAGCGAGTCGGAGAACTGTTCGAGGCGGGCGGCATCGTCCCGCAGGCCGAGTTCATGATGACCAAGCTGCGCTACACGATGGCTGACCGCGGCTGAGTACCGATCCGGCCTGGCTGATCGAGCGCGTCGCGCGCAGCCAAGCCGAGCTCGACCGCTCGCTGGACGGTGTTCGCGAGCCGGTCCTGCGTGCGCCGTCGACCCTGCCGGGCTGGAGCCGGGCGCACGTACTCGCGCACCTGGTCGGCAACGCGACGGCGATGTCGGAGATGTTCGAGGGGTACGCCGGAGGGCGGGATGTCACCCAGTACGGCGGGTCACCCGAGCTGCGGGAGGCCGACATCCAGTCGCTGTCCGCGCTAACGGTCGGTGAGCTGACCGCGCGCGTGCGTGACTCCGGGGCGCGCTGCCTGGCGGCCTACCGGGGGATGCCGGACTGGTCGGGCAGCCTGCAGTGGCTGTCCGGCCGTCGGCCGGCCCCCGCAGGTCCGATCTCGCGGTGGCGGGAGATCGAGATCCATCGGATCGACCTCGACCTGGGCTACTCCGTCGCCGACTGGTCGGCGGAGTTCGTCGACTTCCACCTGGCCCGGGAGTTGCCCCGGCTCACGGCCCGCGCTCCGCACCAGGCCGTTCCCGACCTGCCACCGGCACAGCTCCTGGGCTGGCTCGTCGGCCGCGGTGCGCCAGGCTTGCCGCCGCTGCCGCCTTGGGGGTGAGCGGCCGTCGCCGTACGTCGTTCGACGTACGGCGAGTACGCCGAGCTGCCCGGCGAACGTCGCTGCTCGGCTGATGCGCGTGGGTGGTGGCCTCCCGCACGCTCGAGCCATGACCGAGTTGCACCACTCAGGCACCGACGCCCTCGTACCGTCTTCGACCGCTGACGTCCGGGCCTCCGACGCCGAGCGTGAGCACGTCGCGCGCATCCTGCGGGCCGCGGCCGGTGAGGGGCTGCTGACCCTCGGCGAGGCCGACGAGCGGCTGGCCGCGCTGTACGCCTCACGCTGGCGGTCGGGGCTGACGCCACTGACCGCCGACCTCCCGGACGGAGGCCACCGGCTGCTGGAGAACACCGCTGAGGCTCGCCACGCCGCGCGGGCCGGTCTGCGCCGGCACGCGCTCACCGTCGCGGTGATCGCGGTGGTCCTGCTGACCGTCTGGGTCTCCACCGAGGCCGACTTCTTCTGGCCGGTGTGGCCGTTGGCCTTCATGGCGCTGAGCGTGTTCAAGCACGCCCAACGGATCGACCACCGCCGCTGACCGCCGCGAGCGGGCTCAGTCGATGGCGCGGCGGAGGAAACCCTTCACGCCAACCGCGGTGAAGACCGCCAGGAAGCCGAGCAGGGCCAGCGTGCAGACCCACGGCGCGATGTGTCCGACCTCCGGGATCATCTCCGCCCGCATACCCTCGCTGACGTAGGTCAGCGGATTGAACGCGCAGACCACCTGGAACCAGCGCAGGTCGGTCAGCGACGTCCACGGGAACTGCGTGCTGCCGGTGAACAGCAACGGCGTCAGCACGATCGCGAACACCAGGTTGATCTTCGACGCCGTCACCAACGTCCCGATCGTGAGGCCTACGGCCGCGCCGATCAGCGAGCCCAGCACCAGGAACAGCGCCACCGCCGGTACGGCGCCCCACGTGATGGACACCGAACCGAGCACCCACCAGCCGAGCGGGAACATCAGCACCGCGGCCACCAGCGCCCGCATGGTCGAGAAGACGATCTTCTCCACGGCGACCAGCCAGGTCGGCAACGGCGCCAGCAGCCGGTCCTCGATCTCCTTGGTGAACGAGAAGTCGATCACCAGCGGGAAGGCAGTGTTCTGCAGGGCGGTGAGGAACGCGGTGAACGCGATGACGCCCGGCAGCAGGACCTGGGCGAAGTTGTCCTGGGTGTAGCCGAGGTCGCCCAGCACCTTGCCGAACACGAACAGCAGGAACAGCGGCTGCAGAATGACCTGGGCCAGGAACGCGACGAGTTCGCGGCCGGTGACGAAGACGTCCCGCCAGAGCAGGGCGAGGAAGGCCTGCGCCGTACGCCGGGGCCCGGTCGCCGTCAAAGCGATCGAACCGCTCATCGCAGGTCCCGCCCGGTCAGGCTGATGAACACGTCCTCCAGGCTGGGCTCGCCGAGCCCGAGTGCCGTGAGACGGGCCTCCCGCGTGGCCAGGACCGCGGTCACCGGCGCGACCAGCGCCGAGGCCTCCCCAGTGAGGTAGAGCCGGACCCGCACGCTGCGCTCCCGGTCCGACGAGCCCGCCGGCTCCGGGACGTCGGCCCCCTCGCTGGTCACCCGCTCCACGTTCTCCACCCCGGGGATCTCGCCGAGGGCTCCGATCACCGCCTCGGCCGTGTCGGCGGCGGCATACTCGACGGTCAGGTCCAGCGTCGTACTTCCCGGCAGGGAGCGAGTCAGCGCGTCCGGTGTGTCCAGCGCCAGCACCTTGCCGTGGTCGACGATCCCGACCCGGTCGGCCAGGGCGGCCGCCTCGTCCATGTCGTGGGTGGTCAGCACCACGGTGACCCCGCGGGAGCGCAGGTCGCGGATCCGGTCCCAGACGAACAGCCGGGCCTGTGGATCCAGACCGGTCGACGGCTCGTCGAGGAACAGCACCTCCGGCGCGTGCATCATGGCCCGGGCGATAAGCAGCCGCTGCGCCATCCCGCCTGAGTAGTTGTCGACCTTGTCGCCACCGCGGTCACCGAGCCCGAACTGCTCGAGCATCTCGTCGGCCCGCTGGCCGCGCTCGGCGACCGGTACGCCGTGGTAGGCGGCGTGGAAGACCAGGTTCTGCCGCGCGGTCAGCGCCCGGTCCAGGTTGGTCCGCTGCGGGACCACGGCCAGCCGGGCGCGGGCCGCCACCGGATGGGTCGCGACGTCCACGCCGCTGACCCGGGCGGTGCCCGAGGTGAGCCGGACGCGGGTGGTGAGGATGCCGATGGTGGTGCTCTTGCCCGCCCCGTTCGGGCCTAGCAGGCCGAAGACCTCGCCGCGGTCGACGGCGAAGCTGATCCCGTCGACGGCGTTATCCGGCCGCTTCGGGTAGCGCTTGACGAGCTCGACGACCTCGACGGCCGCCGCCGTCACCTGCCTTCGACCTTGGTCAGCATCCGCTTCCACTGGTATGCCCCGCCGCCCACCACGACACCGCCCAGGACAACAGAGCCAACAATCCCGCCGACCAGCGAGTCCGAGACGCCGATCACCAGGGCCAGCACACCGGCCAGCGCGACCAGCACGCCGGTGGCCCAGAGCTGGGTCGCCCGGCGGCTCTCGCCGCGGGCCAGCGGCTTGGTCGGCAGGACCAGCGCGGAGTACCCGCCGTAGGCGAGCAAACCCAATCCAACGAAGATCAGCAGCGCGGACATCTCACTCCTCAGGTGATCGGCCGCCTCCACAGTAGGCCTACGATCGCGGCGTGCCGGAGGTCTCCACGCTGCTCGTCTTCGCCGCCGCCGGGGTGCTGCTGATGGTCGTTCCCGGCCCGAGCGTGCTGTTCATCATCACCCGCAGCATCACCGACGGCCGCTATACCGGACTGCTCTGCGGGTTGGGCGTCGAGACCGGGACACTGATCCACGTCGCGGCGGCCGCGATCGGGCTGTCTGCCCTGCTGGCGTCCTCGGCCACCGCGTTCGCCGTCGTGAAGTACGCCGGGGCGGCGTACCTCGTCTATCTCGGCATCCGCGCCTTCCGGCGCCGTAAGCCGCCGACGACGTTCGAGGCCGGCGCGCCACAGGCGCCGGCCAAGACGTTCCGGCAGGGCCTGCTGGTCAAGATTCTGAACCCCAAGGTGGCGCTGTTCTTTCTGGCCTTCCTGCCGCAGTTCGTCGATCCGGCCCGGGGCCCGGCCTGGAGCCAGATTCTCGTCCTCGGCGCCCTGCTGGCCGGGCTCGGACTGGTCAGCGACTCCCTGTACGCCCTGGCGGCCGCGCGGGCCGGCGGCTGGCTCCGCCGGCATCCGCGGGTGCTCAGCCGGGAGCGCTACCTCAGCGGCACCGTCTACGTCGGGCTGGGCGTCGGGGCCGCGCTGTCCGGCGAGAACCGGCTGGCCGCCAAACCGGCCTAGCTAGGCCCCTGTCCCGTGAACCGTGCCGGGCTACCTTGCACGCCCAGCGCCATCGGCCGGCTGGCGCTCATCAGCGGCAAGCTCTCGGAGGGTCGCGGCGAGCGCGGCGCCGGTCTCGCCGCGTTCGCCCTGAGCCACAGCTACGCCTTCGGCGCGAAGCAGGTCATGCGCGGCCCAGATCTCCAGACCCAGGGCGCGAGCGAACTCTCGCAGCGTCACCCGTCCGGCGCTGTACGCGTCAAGCGCGTCCCGCTTGTGCAGCTCCCGAAGCGCGAAAGCCACCAGCTGCCGCAGCGCGGTCGACCGGTCCTCGTAACGCTCGGCGGCGAACGCGTCGACCCGGCGGAGCAGGTCCTCATCCATGGTGGCGTTGACCCGCACGGCCTGCCCCATCACAGCTCCTCGAGGTAGCGGGTGTGCAGCGCCGGCGAGAGGCGTCCCGTGGCATGCAGCGCATCCAGGGCCGCGCGTCCATCGACGGCGCTGATGGCGTCAGTCTTGACGCAGAGGATGACCAGATCAGCGGTCCGCAGCCAGCGACTGCCGAGATTCGCCGCCCGGCGGCCAAGCGCCTGGTCGTTGGTCACCAGCGTTCCGGCTTGTCCGGCCGCGGCCAGAACCGCGGCGTCGACGCTGCCGCCGGGCCTCGTGGCGACGATGGCCAAAGCGGCGATCGCCGTATCGATAGCCACGGCGTCGGCATAGCCGGCCGCCGCTCCCTGCGTCACCACTTCGGTGCGGACGACGTCCGGTACGACCATCTCGACGGGGACCCCGTGGAGCAGGCGCAGATATCCGGACCAGGCCAGCGAGATGAGCGTGGACGAGTCCACCACCGCCGGCATGAGCCGATGCTAGCCTACGCCGTGTGCGGGGCTAGCGGTTGCTGCGGCCCGCCCACGTCCAGGCGTAGCCGGTGTCCTCGCACGCCCGGGCGCTGTCGGTGAGGTTGAGCGGGCGGAACGTGTCGACCATGACCGCGAGCTCCTCGAACCGCTCCGCACC
>JACCSC010000010.1 GCA_013813215.1 Geodermatophilaceae bacterium
GCGCGATGTCGTCGTTGCCGCCGAAGACCGCACCGAAGATGAACAGCAACAGGATCGGGAACAGCAGGACGAACACGACGGCCGCCCGCTCGCGGAAGAAGCTCAGCAGCTCGGCCCGGATGCGGGCAGCGCTGACCGTGACCAGCGACGGCAGTTGTCCCGAACGCTGGGCGGTGGTCACGCTCATGCCGCGTCTCCGATCATCTTCAGGTACACGTCTTCCAGGGTGGGCCGGGCCACGACGAGTTCGGGAACCTCCCCGCCGTACCGGTCGGCGAGTTCGCCGACGACCCGGGTGGGGGTGTTCGTGCTGACCCGCTCCGGTCCGTTCGGCCCGCGCCAGGAGACCGTCGCCTCGGCCGATCCGCGGCCGCCGAGGGCCGACGGGGTGTCCAGCGCGACCAGCTCGCCGCGGGCGATCACACCGACCCGGTCGGCCAGCTGCTCGGCCTCCTCGAGGTAGTGCGTGGTCAGCAGGATGGTCGTCCCCAGGCTGCGCAGGCTCTCGATCAGCTTCCAGAACTGGCGCCGCGCCTCGGGGTCGAAGCCGGTGGTCGGCTCGTCCAGGAACAGCAACTCGGGATTGCCCAGGATGCCTAGCGCCACGTCGAGCCGGCGACGCTGTCCGCCGGAGAGCTGGTCGCCGCGGGTCGAGCGCTTCTCGGTCAGCCCGACGAGGTCCAGGACCTCGTCGACCGAGCGCGGATTCGGATAGAAGGCGGCGAACGACGCCAGCGACTCGGCTGGCGTCAACTCGGTCAGGTCCTTGGTGGACTGCAACACGATGCCGATCCGCGACTTCCACCGGGCGTCGGCCTTGCTCGGGTCCACGCCGAGCACCTCGACCTCACCGCCGTCGCGGCTGCGGTAGCCCTCGAGGATCTCCGTCGTCGTGGTCTTACCCGCGCCGTTCGGTCCGAGCAAGGCGAAGATCTCGCCGTCGTGGATGTCGAGGTCGATCCCGGCGACGGCCTGGTGCTCGCCGTACCGCTTGGTCAGGCCCCTGACGCGTACCGCGCTGTGCTCGCTGGTCATGCCCATGAGCATGCCCGGTGGCGATCACCGCTCACCACGGTCGTTCGGATCGCCTCGCCTCCACCACTCGGTGGACGGCGGTCTCAGTCCTCCGCGCGGGCGGCGAGCTCCGGGCTGAACGCGGGGACGCAGATCGCTACGTACTCGGCCCCCTCGGCGTACGGCGTCGTATAACGGACCGTCTCCCCGGCCTTGGTCAGCACCGCCTGCCCGGCCGCCACGTCGACGTACCCATCGGCGTGCTCGACCCGGACCACTCCGCGCAGGACGAGGGTGATCTCGTCGAACTGCGGCGTCTGCGCGGGCTCCTCCCAGCCGCCGGGCGCCTGCATGTGGGCCACCGACAGGGCGTCGGTGCCGGTGTTGGCCCGCCCGACGTACTCGTCGATCACCTTGCCGCCGGGCACGGGGATCCGGGTGGGCGCGGCGATGAACTCCACGGTCAGGCTCCAATCCGGTCGATGACCAGGGGCAGCGGCTGGGTCGCACCGTCGTACTCGACCGCGGTGGCGATGACCTCGCGGGCGCGCGGGATACGCACGGCGTCGTCGGTATGCAGGTCGAACAGTGGCGCACCCGCCTCGACCCGGTCTCCGGGCCGGACGTGGACGACGACCCCGGCTACCGCAGACACCGGGTCCTCCTTGCGCGCCCGGCCGGCACCCAGCCGCCAGGCGGCCACGCCGACGGCGTACGCGTCGACGCCGGTGACGGTGCCGGCCCGTTCGGCCCGAACCGTCTCGCTCTCCGGGGCCGTCGGCAGTTCGGCGTCGGGATCTCCCCCTTGCGCCGCGATCATCGCCCGCCAGCGGTCCATGGCCCGCCCGTCGGCCAGCGCGGCGGCCGGATCGACATCGTGCAGTCCGGCCGCGGTCAGCATCTCCCGGGCCAGGGCCAAGGTCAGCTCGATGACGTCGGGCGGCCCCCCTCCGGCCAGCACCTCAACGGCCTCGGCCACCTCCAGGGCGTTGCCGGCGGTGCGGCCCAGCGGGGCGTCCATCGCGGTGAGCAGGGCGACGGTGTGTACGCCGTGCGCCGCCCCGAGGCCCACCATGGTCTCGGCCAGCGTCCGCGCCCGGGCGACGTCCTTCATGAACGCCCCCGAGCCGACCTTGACGTCGAGCACCAGCGCGCCGGCGCCCTCGGCGATCTTCTTGCTCATGATCGAGCTCGCGATCAGCGGGATCGACTCGACGGTGCCGGTCACGTCGCGCAGGGCGTAGAGCAGCTTGTCGGCCGGGGCGAGTTCGTCCCCGGCGGCGCAGACCACGGCGCCGACGGTGCGCAGCTGCTCCAGGTAGTCCTCGTACGGCACGGCGGCCCGCCAGCCCGGAATCGACTCCAGCTTGTCCAGCGTCCCGCCGGTGTGGCCGAGTCCGCGTCCGGACAGCTGCGGCACCGCTGCGCCGCAGGCCGCCACCAGCGGGGCGAGCGGCAAGGTGATCTTGTCGCCGACGCCGCCGGTGGAGTGCTTGTCGACGGTCGGGAAGGGGACCGACGACAGGTCCATCCGGACGCCGGAACCGATCATGGCCGCGGTCCAGCGGGCCAGCTCGTCGCCGTCAAGGCCGTTGAGGAAGATCGCCATCAGCAGCGCCGACATCTGCTCGTCGGGCACGTCGCGCCGGGTGTAGGCCTCGATGATCCAGTCGATCTGGCCGTCGTCCAGTTGCCCGCCGTCCCGCTTGGTGCGGATGACGTCGACGGCGTCGTACCCGGTCATCCGGCGAGGTCAGCGGCGTCGAATGGCTGCGGCAGTACCGCCGTCATCGGCAACGGGCCCTCGGGGGTCTCGACGACCAGTTCTGCCCCGCCGTGCTCCCAGAGCAGCTGCCGGCAGCGGCCGCAGGGCATCAGCAGCGCACCGGCGGCATCGACACAGGACAGCGCGACGAGCCGTCCACCGCCGGAGGCCACCAGCGCCGACACCAGCCCGCACTCGGCGCACAGGCCGAGCCCGTAGGAGGCGTTCTCCACGTTGCAGCCGACCACGATCCGGCCGTCGTCCACGACCGCGGCCGCCCCGACCGGAAAGTTCGAGTACGGCGCGTAGGCCCGGCCCATCGCCTCGACCGCGGCGGCCCGCAGGGCCGCCCAGTCCGGCTCCGCCGCGCGCAGCTCCGCCCGGGGAGGGGTCACTTGTCCTCGCCGCGGCGATATCGCAACCCGTCTGCAGCGGGCATGCGTAATCGTTGGGACGCCAGCGACAGCACCAGCAGCGTGGTCAGGTGCGGGGTGAAGAACACGAATTCGCTGGGCAACTGGTCCACGGTCAGCCAGAGCAGGAACAGCCCGACGGCGAACACCGCCGCGATGCCGGCCTGGATCAGCTTGCCCTTGCGGGTCTGCCACACCGTGACGCCCACGAGGACGATCGCGACCAGCAGCAGCAGTCCGGTCACCGCAGCCTGGCTGCGCAGCTGCAGCGCGTCGGCGTACCCGAACAGTCCGGCGCCGGCGGCCAACCCGCCGGGTCTCCAGTTGCCGAAGATCATCGCCGCCAGGCCGATGAATCCGCGGCCACCGGTCTGCCCCTCGCGGTAGATGTTGGCCACGAAGACGAGCAGCGCACCGCCGATCCCGGCCAGCGACCCGGAAATCAGCAGTGCGAAGTACTTCATCCGGTACACCGGTACGCCGAGGCTGTCCGCCGCCCAGGGGTTCTCCCCGCAGGCTCGCAGCCGCAGCCCGAACGCGGTGCGCCACAGCAGCCACCACGAGAACGGGATGAGGAGCAGCGCGAAGATGACGATGACCGACAGCCCGCTGGTCAGCCCGCGCAGGATCCCGGCGGCGTCGGAGAGCAGGAACCACCGCTTGCTCTCCAGGTCCCCGAGCAGGTCCGGCCCGGACGACAGCAGCGGCAAGCTGAGCGTCGGCGCGTCGCCCTTGATCGGCGGGGACTGGGTCACCCCACCCCCGCTGTCACCGCCGGCGTAGACCACCTCGGACAGGAACCGGGCGATCCCCTCGGCCAGGATGTTGATGGCGACGCCACTGACGATGTGGTCGACGCCGAAGGTCACGGTGGCCACCGCGTGCAGCAGACCGCCGAGTGCGCCGAAGATCGCCGCCGCGATGACCGCGGCGAACGGGCCCCACTGGTAGCCGGCCCAGCCGGCCCCCCAGGTGCCCAGGATCATCATGCCTTCGAGGCCGATGTTGACCACGCCGGCGCGTTCGGCGAACAGGCCGCCAAGCGCGGCCATCCCGATCGGCACGGCCAGGATGAGCATCGCCGAAAAGGTGCTCGACGAGGTCAGCGCGGGTTGCGAGGCGACCGCCCGGACCACCGCGAGCAGCACGAAGATGACCGCCAGGATCAGCCAGATCCGGCCGCGCCCCGTGCGGGTCTTCGCCGCCGGCGCCGGCGCCGGCTTCTCCAACGCGAGGGTCATTGCACCACCGTCGCCTGCTGCTCACCCGCAGCCGGTCGGGCGGTCGGCAGGTTCGCCCCGGTCCGCTCGGCCTGCCGGATCGCGATCCGGCGCGCGACCTCGTTGGCGATCACCACCGCGAGCACGATGGTGCCCTGGATGATGGTGACCACCTGGGACGGGATGCCGGCGAACTGCAGCGAGAGCGCGGCCCGGTCGAGGAACCCGAACAGCAGCGCGCCGAACGCGATGCCCAGCGGGTTGTTGCGGCCCAGCAGGGCCACTGCGATGCCGAGGAAACCCAACCCGGAGGTGAACTCCGTGCCGTAGTGATAGGTGTCGCCGACCAGGTCGGGCAGCCCGATCAGCCCGGCCAGGGCGCCGGAGAGCAGCATCGCCTTGACCACCATGGCCCTGGCGTTGACACCGCTCGCGGTGGCCGCCGTCGGGTTGAGCCCGCTGGCCTTGAGGTCGAAGCCGAACCGGGTCCGCTTGACCAGGATCGCGACGAGCACCCCGACGACGATCGCCGGAATCAGAAAGCCGTACAGCTCCGAGCGCGGCTCGGCCAGCCCGAGCGAGGCCATGACGCCGTTCAGTCCCGGCAGCCGCCCCGACTCGGGCAGGTCCTCGGTGGCGACGGTCAGCGAACCTTCCGGCGTACCGCGGAACGGCCCGGTCAGCAGGTACGACGCCAGCCCGATCGCGATGAAGTTCAGCATGATCGTCGAGATGACCTCGCTGACGCCGCGGGTCACCTTGAGGATGCCCGCGATCCCGGCCCAGATCGCTCCGACCGCCATGGCCACGACGATGATCAGCAGCAGCTGCACCGGGCGGGGCAGCACGACGGCTGTCCCGACCCAGGCGGCCATGATCGTGGCCAGCCGGTACTGGCCCTCGACCCCGATGTTGAACAATCCCATCCGGAAGCCGATGGACACCGCGAGGCCGGCGAGGAACAGCGGGATCGCCCGGTTGAGGATGACCGCTACTGCCTGCATCTGGCTGGCCGAGTTGTCGCCGAAGTTGACCAGCTCGCGCAGCGCGACGAGCGGATCCTCGCCGATGGCCAGGATGACGAACGCGGAGATGATCGCGGCGACGACGAGGGCGATGGCCGGAGCCAGGAGAGCCAGCCCGACTCGCCGGACGACGTTCACCCCGCCGCCTCGGTGGTCACGCCGCGGCGCCAGTCATGTGCGTGCCCAGCTGCTCGGGGGTGACGTCGCCCGGGTCGAGCTGCGCGACCAGCTTGCCGCGGAACATGACGTACAGAGTGTCCGACAGCCCGATCAGCTCGTCGAGGTCGGCGGAGATCAGGATGATCGCCAGCCCGTCGTGCCGGGCCGTCTTGAGCAGCTCCCAGATCACCGCCTGCGCGCCGACGTCGACCCCGCGGGTCGGGTGGGCGGCGATCAGTAGCTTCGGCTCGCCGCTCATCTCGCGGCCGACGATGAGCTTCTGCTGGTTGCCGCCGGACAACGCCACCGCGAGGGTGTCGCAGCCGGGGGCGCGGACGTCGTACTCCTTCATGATCTTCTTGCACGAGTTCCGGGATGCCCCGCGGTCGATGAAGATCCCCTTGCGGGCCGGCGGGCGGGTCTGATTGCCCAGGATCCGGTTCTCCCACAGGGCCGCGTCGAGCAGGAGGGCCTGGCGGTGGCGGTCCTCGGGGATGAACCCGACCCCGCCGTCGCGGCGCTCCCGGGTCGTCCAACTGGTCATGTCCTCCGCGCCGAACGTGAGCCGGCCGCCGGCCAGCGGCTGCAGACCCATGATCGCCTCGACCAGTTCGGACTGGCCGTTGCCCTCGACGCCGGCGATGCCGACGACCTCGCCCCGGTGGACCCGGAAGGACACACCATCGACCACCGTCCGGCCGGTCGGCAGCAGCACGCTGAGGTCCTCGACCCCGAGCACGACGTCCTCGGTGACCGTCGACTCGCGGGTCTCCGGGGTCGGCAGCTCCGTGCCGACCATCATCTCGGCGAGCTGCCGCGCGGTGACGGTCTTCGGGTCGGCGGTGCCGACGGTGGTACCGCGGCGGATCACCGTGATCGTGTCGGCCACCTTGCGCACCTCGTCCAGCTTGTGCGAGATGAAGATGACCGTGAGGCCCTCGCCCTTGAGCTCGGCGAGGTTGCCAAACAGCTCGTCCACCTCCTGCGGCACCAGGACCGCGGTCGGCTCGTCCAGGATCAGCGTCGTCGCGCCGCGGTAGAGCACCTTGGCGATCTCCACCCGCTGCCGGTCGCCGACGCCGAGGTCCTCGACGAGCGTGTCCGGCTCGAGGTCCAGGCCGTACGCCGCAGAGATCTCCAGGATCTTGCGCCGGGCCGCGCCGAAGTCGAGGGCGCCCCGGCTCTTCGGTTCGCTGCCCAGGACGATGTTCTCCAGGACGGTGAGGTTGTCGGCCAGCATGAAGTGCTGGTGCACCATGCCGATGCCCGCCGCGATCGCGTCGGCCGGGCTCTTGAAGTGCTGCTCGGTCCCTGCCACGTGCACCGAGCCCTCGTCCGGGCGGTGCATCCCGTACAGCGTCTTCATCAGCGTCGACTTGCCGGCGCCGTTCTCACCGACGATGGCGTGCACCTCGCCCCGGCGGACGACGAGGTTGATGTCGGAGTTCGCCACCACGCCGGGGAAGCGCTTGGTGATGCCTTGCAGCTCCACGGCCGGCGGCGCAACCGCCTCGGAGCTGCTGGTCATCACGCTCCCGTCACGAGCAACCGCCGGGTGGGACGTCACACAGTAACGGCGGGCCCGGGCCGCCGACCAGCGACCCGGGACCCGCCGTCACGAGCGGTCGTCGACGCTACGGCGTCGTCGGAACCGTGATCTCGCCGTCGATGATCTGCTGCTTGAAGCCATCGATGTCGGCCTGGATGTCGTCGATCTGCCCGCCGGAGGTGGACAGCCCGACGCCGTCGACCGACAGGTCGTAGATGATGTCCGTGCCGCCCTCGACGGTGCCGTCGATGAACGCGGAGATGAACTCCGACACGGCCACGTCGACCCGCTTGAGCATCGAGGTCATGATGACCTCCTGCAGCGCCGGATCACCGATGGTCTCGTACTGGTCGGAGTCCACGCCGATGGCCAGCGTGCCGGACTCCGATGCCGCCTGGAAGACGCCGAGGCCGGAGCCGCCGGCGGCGTGGTAGACGATGTCGGCGCCGCCGTCGTACATGCCCTGCGCCAGGATCTTGCCGCGGGCCGGGTCGCCGAAGCCGGAGAAGTCACCGGCCGGGGAGATGTACTGGACGTCCACGACGATGTCCGGGTTGACGGCGGTCGCACCGGCAACGTAGCCGGCCTCGAACTTCTGGATCAGGCCGATCTCGACGCCGCCGACGAAGCCGATCGTGCCGGTCTGGGACTTCAGCGCCGCCGCAACGCCGGCCAAGAACGAGCCCTGCTCCTCGGCGAAGAGCAAGCCGGTGTGGTTAGGACCCTTCGACGTACCGTCGAACACCGCGTTGGATCCGTCGACCTGGGCGAAGGTCGTGTCGGGGAAGTCCGCGGCGACGGTGGCAATGACCTCGTCGTACGCGAAGCCCACGGCGATGACCGGGTTGAAGCCCTGCTCGGCCAGCTGGCTGAGCAGTTCGGCCCGGTTGGAGCCGTCGTCGTTCGGGCTGACCCGCTGCTCGGTGATCCCGAACTCCTCGATGGCCAGCTCGAGGCCGGCCACGGCGGAGTCGTTGAAGGACTTGTCACCCTCGCCGCCGACGTCGAAGGCCAGGCCGACGCGGACGTCGGAGACCTCGGAAGTCGGGGCGGCGCCGCCTCCGGGCTCGTCGGGGTCAGTGTTGCTCGAGTCCTCGGCACACGCTGCCAGCGTCAGGCTGCCTACCAGCAGCGCGGCAGCAAGGGACAGCCCTCGGGTCCGGCGCAAAATCGTTCTCCTCTCACCGACCGGGACCTGCTCCACGGCCGCTGACCGGTCACCGTACCGTCGCCCCGGTTGGGCAGCCACGCCGCGCCTGGCCCGATACCACATCGTTGTACGCCGCCGCGGCGGTAGCGTCGCGACGATGCGCGCACCCCGACTGCTCACGGCCGGGCTGCTGCTCGCGCTGGTGTACGGGCCGACGGCCGCGCTGGCCGACACCGCGGCGCCCAGCATCGACCCGACCGCGCCCACACCGACCACGCCGTACCCGGGCGGTCCACCGGAGGGCCGCAGCGCGGACGGCTCGGTGGTCGGCGGCGACGAGCTGGCCGGCCGCAGCCTCGTCCTGCCTGCGGACGCGCCGCCGCTGCCGACCGGATTGACCGCGCGCGGCTGGCTGCTGGCCGACCTGGACTCCGGCGACGTGCTGGCCGCGCGCGACCCGCACGGGCGCTACTACCCGGCCAGCACGCTCAAGACGCTGACCCTGCTCGCCTTGTACGACGAACTCGACCCGAGTGCGGTGGTCACCGCGACATTCGAGGACGCCAACGTCGAAGGCACCCGGGTCGGGCTCGTCGAGGGCGGGAAGTACCCGGTGCCGCTGCTCTTCCAGGCCTTGATGATGGCCTCGGGCAACGACGCGGCGTCGGCACTAGCCCGGGCCGCGGGCGGCGTGGACGTAGCGCTGGAGCTGATGAACGCCGCCGCGTCGCAGATCCAGGCCTACGACACGCTGGCCGGCACACCCTCCGGACTGGACGTGGCGGGCCAGAGCAGTTCGCCGTACGACCTGGCCCTGATCATGCGCCGGCTCATCGACGACCCAGAACTGCTCGCGGTGTTGCAGACGCCGACGGCGATGATGCCCGCGGTGCCGCCGCGCTACCCGGCGTACCAGATCCAGAACCAGAACCCGATGTTCGCGACCTACTCGGGCACGCTGGCCGGCAAGAACGGCTTCACCGACGCCGCGCGCTACACCTTCGTCGCCGCGGCGGAACGCAACGGTCGCCGGCTCGTGGTCAGCATGATGCAGGGCGAGCAGGCTCCGACCCGGATGACCGATCAGGTGGGCACGCTGCTGGACTGGGGTTTCGCGCTGCCCGCCGGTTCGGGCACCGTCGGACGGCTCGTCGACCCGCGGCCGCCCGGCGTACCGCCACCGACGCCCGCGCCGACGACCGCGGATCCCCAGCCGCCGCCACGAACGTCCGTCGCCGCGCAGGCCGACGACACCGCCGGTACGCCGTCCGCCGGGGTGCAGACCTTGCTCGTCGTCGGCGGTGCGATGGGGAGTGCGGCCCTGCTGATGCTGGGGTTCCGCGGCCGCCGGCGGCATTGATGATCGTCGCGGTGCATGTGGTCGACCTCGGCTCCTCAGGACGCAGAAGTGGTCCGCCGGCGGGAGAGCGATCGGCAGCGGTCATGGCCGGGCGGCGGGGCAAGGCCAGCTCACCGGCGGCCGGCGCGCCACCACCGGCGTACGGCGGACGGCGCCACCGCACCGACGACGGCTCCCACGCCCATCAGCCCGGCCGCCACCGCGCTGGTGCTGGGCACGCCCGGGACCGGCGGCTTCAACCGCGGCACCGCCGGACCCTCGACTAACGGTTCGAGGGGCTGCCCCTCGGCCGCCTCGGTCACGATCCGCTCGCTGACCGCGGGCAGGGTCGAGGTCCAGGCCGCGGCGAAGAGCAGGAAGCGGGAGCTGAAGTAGATCCAGACCAGCAGGCCGATCGCGCTCGTGAACACCGCTGCCGCGGGGCTCTGGGCCACGATGGTGAGGTAGTAGGTCCCGACCAGCTTGAGGACCTCGAAGCCGACCGCCCCGAAGATCGCACCGGGCAGTACCGCGCGCACCGGCACCTTCAACTGCGGCAACCGGATGAACAGCCACAGGAAGATCAGCGTGGTCCCGGCGATGGCCACCACGATGCCCAGGGCCCTGGTCAGCACGCCGATCCCGGGCACGCCGTCGAGACCCAGCAACTCCAGGACCAACGACGTGAGGCCGTTGGCCACGGCGGTGAGGGCGACCGAGGCCAGCAGGGCGCCACCGAGACCCACCAGCGCGATCAGGTCCCGGAGCTTGTCCTTGACGAAGTTGCCGAGCAGCGGCTGCCCGCGCCAGATCGTCTGCATGGCGACGCGCATCTTGCTCATCCAGCCGATCCCGGCGTAGAGCAAGCCGACCAGGCCGATCACCCCGACCGTGCCGCTGTTATCGATCGCGGTCTGGACCGCATCGACCAGTTGCTCCCCGAGGTCGCCCGGCACCGCGACCCTGATCTTGTCGATCAGGTCGGCCTGCAGGTCCGGCCGACCCGACAGCACGAAGCCGGCTACCGAGACGGCCAGCAGGATCACCGGGAACAGGGCCAGGAAGCCGAAGTACGTGATGCCGGCGGCGAGCAGGTCGGCCTGCCGGTCGAGGTAGTGCGACACCGCCCGCCCGAGGTGCTTCACCCAGCGTCGCGACGTCAGCCAGACCAGCCGCTGCTTCATCGGCGGCCGAACGGGAAGAACCGGCGCGGACACCAGCTGCCGTCGGTGTTCTGGTCGAAGACGGTGAACCCGTCGACGGTGAAGCGGGCGTCGTAGCCGGCCAACCCCTCGTAGGCGACGTCGAGCATCGCCTCGGACACGTCGTGCGCGACGGTGACGTGCGGGTGGTACGGGAACTCGATGCCGCGCTGCAACGGCCCCGAACGGAGGTCGGCCTCCATCAGCTCACAGTAGGAGATGCCGCTGGCCACAGCGACGAAGACGACCTGGGAGATCGGCCGGAACGTCCCGGTGCCCAGCAGGTGCATCTGGAAGGGGACCGCGACCGCGGCGGCGTCGGCCAGGTGCCGGTTCACCTCGGTCAGTTCGGCCGCCGGCACCGTGGTCGGCGGCAGCAGGGTGACGTGCGGGGGGATCGTGCTCGCACCCGGGTCCCCCACCCGCTCGCGCCAGGCCCGGAGCTCGGTCGAGATCGGCTCGGGCAGGTCGATGGCCACGCCGAGCACCACCGAACCGGCGGGGTCCGCGTCCATTCCGGTCAGCCGACGGTCGCCGGGACGGCGCCGACGGGCGCCGGGAGGAAGCCGACCTTGTCGTACACCGCGGCCAGCGTGCTGGCGGCCACGGTC
>JACCSC010000101.1 GCA_013813215.1 Geodermatophilaceae bacterium
ACGTCGTCCGGTTCATCGCCGGCAACGACCACTTCTTCCTCAACCTGGTGATGCCGGCGGCCAAGCTCGCGCTCGACGCGGCCCGGGACATCCCCGGCTCCTCCATGGTCGTGGCCATGGCCCGCAATGGCACCGACTTCGGGATCCAGGTGTCGGGGACCGGCGACGCGTGGTTCACCGGTCCGGCGCAGGTGCCGGAAGGGCTGTTCCTCGGCAACTACGGGCCGGCCGACGCCAACCCCGACATCGGCGACTCGGCGATCACCGAGACGGTCGGGCTCGGCGGGTTCAGCATGGCCGCGGCGCCGGCGATCGTGCGGTTCGTGGGCGGCGACGTACCGCTGGCGTTGGCGACCACGCGCTCGATGTACGACGTCACGCTCGGGGAGAATCCGGCCTTCGCCATCCCGATCCTGGACTTCCGCGGCGCGCCCACCGGGATCGACGTACTCGCCGTGGCCCGGACCGGGATCCTGCCGCAGATCAACACCGGGATGGCCGGTGCGGTGCCCGGGACCGGTCAGGTCGGCGCCGGCCTGGTCAAGCCGCCGGCCGAGTGCTTCACCGCCGCTCTGCGAAGACTGGCCTCCTCGGTTCCTGCCGATACTGAAGCAACTGCTTGACTATTGGCGGAAGCCACGCCTAACGTCGGTCCGGTGGCCGTCCGCGCGCTCGACGACGTCTTTCACGCCCTGGCCGACCCCAGCCGGCGGCTGATGCTCGAACGCCTGGGTCGTGGCCCGGCGTCGGTCAGCGAGCTGGCTCGGCCGCTGCCGATGACGCTGGCGGCGGTGGGCCAGCACCTGCGGGTGCTGACCGGCAGCGGCCTGGTCGTGACGAGCAAACACGGTCGGGTCCGCACCTGCCGGCTGGCGCCAGACGCCTTGGCGCCGGCCGAGTCGTGGATGCGCGAGCGGCGGGGTACCTGGGAAACCCGGCTCGACCGGCTGGGCGACGTCCTGATCGCTGCCGGTACACCGACCGTCACCGACAACCATCCCAGCGATACGAACGCCAGCGACAAGGAGCCCGGATGACCGTCGCGCACGACACCTTCACTGTGAAACGCCGATACCCAGTCCCCCGGGACCGCGTGTTCGTGGCCTGGGCCGACCCGACCGTCAAGATCCGCTGGTTCACCGGCTCGTCGGACAGCGACTACCGGGGCGAGTTCGTCGTCGGCGGCACCGAGACCACGGCCGGGGACGCGCCCGACGGCACCCGGATCAACTACGAAGGGGTCTACCGGGACATCGTGCCCGGCGAGCGGATCGTCGTGACCTACGAGATGGCCCGGGGTGGGCGGCGGATGTCGGTGTCGGTGCTGACCGCGGAGTTCACCGACGACGGTGACGGCACCCAGGTCCGGCTGACCGACCAGGGGACCTACCTCGACGACCTGGACTCCGCCGCGAACCGGAGCAGCGGGGCGGGCACCCAGCTGGACCAGCTCGGCGACCTGCTCGTCGAGCCGGCGTGAGGGCCGCCTACGAGCTGCGGGCGCTGGTCGACGAGCGGGTGGCCGCCGTCCGGACCAAGGACCTCGACACGCTGGTCCGGCAGCAGCACCCCGATATCGTCACCTTCGACGTCGTGCCGCCCCTGGCCAGCCGCGGCCGGGACGCCGCCGCCGAGCGCACCCGGGACTGGTTCGACGGCTACCCCGACGGCATCGGCTACGAGGTCCAGCACCTCGACGCGCACGCCTGGGGCGACCTCGGGTGGTGCAGCTTCGTGTACCGGGTGACGGGAATCCTGCGCGAGGGCCGCGAGGTCGATGTGGGTCCGCGCCACCGTGTGCTGGCGCCGGGACGACGAGGGCTGGCGGATCGTCCACGAGCACGAGTCAGTCCCGTTCGATCCCGAGACGGGCGCGGCGCAACTCGGCCTCGCTCCCACCATCTGAGCCGACCGCCGCGGCCAGCTTGCGCATCGCCGAGGTGGCGCTGGGGCTCACCCACGGCCCGAGGACGGTGAGGCTGGACATCAGCGCCGCCACTTCGGCCAGGTCGAAGGCGATCGGGGCCACGACCGGAGCGACGTCGAGGCTGACCCCGCCGCCGCGACCGCGGACCACCCGCAGCGGCACCCCCGAGTCCCGCAGCCGCTCGACGTCGCGGGCCAGCGTCCGTTCGGCCACGCCGAACTCCCGGGCCAGGCCGGACACGGTGCGACGCTGTCCGCGCGCCGCGGCCAACCGCTCGACCAGCGCGTGCTGGCGCTCCACCCGGCGCATCGCGAGGTGGCCGTTGCGGGAGGCCGCGGCCAGCCGGTGACGGGACTCCACGATCCGATCGTAAAGGCGACACAGGCATGTCGAGTTTGCCTTCTAGCGTCGGCGGCATGAGCACTCAGGACAGAGTCGACGCCTTCTTCAACCGGTACGCCGCCGCCCTGCTGTCGCGGGAACCCCGCGCCATCCCGAGTTGTACGCCGTACCCGCCCTCATTCTCTTCCCGGGCAACCCGGTGGCCGTGAGCGACCGGCAGCAGACGGAAGACTTCTTCGCCGCCGCCGTCGGCCAGTACGAGGGGGTGGACAGCGCGGACCGGCACGTGACCGTTATGGGCGAGGCCCCGGGCAGCGTCTGGGTCGACGTGACGTGGCGGTACGGCGACCGGCCGGTCGAACGCTTCTGCTATCAGCTGGTCGACGCCGCGGAAGGCGGGGAGCAGATCGCCGTGCTGACCCCGATGAACTGACCGAGTGCGCGGGCCCGGGTCGTGGTGCCTCCGCCACGTCTCCGGCCCGCGCGATGGGTGGATACCCATCCATCGGGACGGCAGCTACCGTCGGCGTACGGGGTCGGGTTCAATGCAGACCAAGACAGTCGGGAATGAGTAGAGGAGAACGCCGATGAGCGCCCCGCCGAAGACGGACCCCACGTTCTACCGCAGCCCGGGTGAGGCGGCCGCGGCGCCCGTCGAGAGACTGGCGTACGTCGTCGCCTTCGACCGGGCGGGTGAGAAGTCCGACGCGCTGACCGTGATCGACGTGGATGGCGACTCCGACACCTACGGTCAGATCGTCGGCTGGGCCGACCTGCCGACCAAGGGTGACGAGCTGCACCACTTCGGCTGGAACGCCTGCTCGTCGGCGCTGATGCACGAGGGCCACGACATGGGCGAGGACGGCCTGCAGCGGCGGTACCTGCTGCTGCCCGGACTGCGCTCATCCAACGTGCACGTCTACGACACCCACCCCTACCCGGCGAACCCGACCCTGGTCAAGACGATCACTGCCGAGGAGCTCGCGACCAAGGCCGGCTACTCCCGTCCGCACACGCTGCACTGCGGACCGGACGGCATCTTCCTGTCCTGCCTCGGGGGGGCGAACGGCGAGGAGGGACCCGGCGGCATCGCGCTGCTCGACCACAACACCTTCGACGTGCTGCGGGCCTGGGAGACCGACCGCGGACCGCAGTACCTCGCCTACGACGCCTGGTGGCACCTGACCCAGAACACGCTGATCACCAGCGAGTGGGGTACGCCGTCGATGATCGAGGACGGCCTGGTCCCGGATCTGCTGCTGGCCGGCAAGTACGGGCACAAGCTGCACTTCTGGGACCTGGCCGCCGGCAAGCACCTGCAGGACATCGACCTGGGCGCGGAGTACCAGATGGTGCTCGAACTGCGCCCGGCGCACGACCCGGACGCGAGCTACGGCTTTGTCGGCGTGGTGGTCTCGACCGCCGACCTGTCCGCCTCGATCTGGCGCTGGTACCGCGACGGCGACCAGTGGGCGGCCGACAAGGTCATCACCATCCCCGCCGAGCCGGCCGACCCCGACGACCTGCCGCCGGCGCTGAAGCCGTTCGGCGCCGTACCGCCGCTGGTCACCGACATTGGACTGTCCGTGGACGACCAGATGCTCTATGTCTCGTGCTGGGGGATCGGCGAGCTGAAGCAGTACGATGTCAGCGACCCGGCGCACCCGCGCGAAGTGGGGTCGGTCCGCCTGGGCGGGATCGTCGGGCAGGCGGCCCACCCGTCGGCGCCGGACCAGCCGCTGGCCGGCGGCCCGCAGATGGTCGAGGTCAGCCGGGACGGCAAGCGGATCTACCTGACCAATTCGCTGTACGGCGCCTGGGACGACCAGTTCTTCCCGAGCGGAGTCGGCGCGTGGATGGCCAAGGTCGACGCCGACGCCGCGGGTGGGATGAGCGTGGACGAGAACTTCTTCCCGAACGGCGAGGCGTTCCGCGGCCTGCGCGCCCACCAGATCCGGCTGCAGGGCGGCGACGCGTCATCGGACAGCTACTGCTACCGCTGAGTCGACGTTCCACGATGCCCGGTAGCGAGGGCCGCTCGCGGCCGAGTTCTCAGACCAGGGCGGCGACCGCCTCGACCTCGACGAGCTGGTCACGGTAGCCGAGGACGCTCACTCCGAGCAGGGTGCTCGGGACATCGTGCTCGCCGAAGTGGCGGCTGACAACATCCCACGCGGCGTGTAGGTCCTCCTGGCGCGACGTGGCCACATACGCGTCAGCGGCCTGCAGGGCATGGCGCAGATTGGTCATAACCTGCTCGGCCTGGCCGCGCACGTCTCCCACGGCGACCGTGGCGCCGTTCCCGTCCAATGGACAGGCCCCGGCGGTAAAGACCAGCGCAGAGACCCCCTCGGCCACCGCTGCGTAGGCGTACGGGGCGCGGGAGGTCAACTGCGCCGACCGCAGGAGCCGGACTCCAGGAAGGGTCGCCATCTCACCAGCCTGCCAGGTCGAATACGACTGCCAAGCCGCGGTTCTGGCCGGCGAGGAACCCGGTGCGGACGGCCGGAGCCCCGGGTAGCTCCGGCCCCTGGGCCGGTGTCGCCGCGATCAGCTCGTGACGTCCTTGCCGCCGAAGCGGGCCCAGGCCGCGGTCCAGAAGATCAACGCATAGACCGCGGCGCTGAGCAGGCCCCTGGACACCTGATCGGTACTGATCGGGTCCCTCAGCAGGTCGCCGAAGGCCAGCCAGTAGTGCGTCGGCAGATACTCGTGGATCGCCGACAGGGAGGGCATGACGCCCAGGATCTGGCTGACGACGGCCAGCCCGACGACGGCGATGGTCGCCCCGATCGGCTGCTCGGTCAGCGTCGACACGAACAGGCCGACGGCGCCGAACGCCGCAAGGCAGGCGCTCAGGTAGCCGCACACCAGCAGCAGACGCCACAGGCCCTCGGCGGTGCCGACCTGGGTCCCCGACAGCAACGTGACCGGCCCGGTCCCGAACAAGGCGAGCCCCAGCACGACGCCGACCGTCGCGACGAGCAGCACCATGGCCGTGGCGAAGATGGCGATGGCGGCGTACTTCACGGCCAGCAGCCGGGTGCGTTGCACGGGCACGGTCAGCAGGTAGCGCAGCGTCCCGATGTTCGCCTCGCCGGCGATCGCGTCACCGGAGATCGCGGCCACCGCGAGCGGCAGGAACAGCGGAAGCTCCGCGCCCAGCGCGGCTAGGGCCAGGAACAGGCCGTTGCTCGTCACCTGCGACAGGAAGGGAGGCCCTTCGCCCGCCTCCGGTGACCCGGCCAACGCGAGGGCGATGGCGACGATGATCGGGACCGACGCGAGCACGCCGAACCCGGCGATGTTGCGGGCGCGGCCGAAGATGATCCGCAGCTCCGAACGCAGCAGCCGGGTGGACACCAGGCGCGGCCGGTACGGCTCCACCTCAACCGTTGACATCGAAGCCTTCCCCGGTCAGCCCGACGAACAGCTCCTCGAGGTCAGCCTCGCGGACCCCGAACCCACGGATGGGTACGCCGTCGCGGACCAGCGCCGCCGCGAGGGCGGCCGGATCGGCGGCGCCGAGCAGCGCCGCGACCCCACCGGTCGACGGTGCCACCTCGCGCAACCCGAGCCGCTCGAAGACCCCCTGGGCCAGCGCCGGCCGGTCGGTGTCGACGAACACCGTCGGCGCCGTACTGGCCCGCAAGGCGCCGAGCGAGGACTGGGCGACGAGGCGACCGCGGTGCATCACGCCGACGTGCGTGCAGATCTGCTCCACCTCGGCCAGCAGGTGCGTGGACAGCAGCACGGTGGCCCCGGTGTCGGCGAGTTCCTTGATGAGGGTGCGCACCTCGCGGGTGCCCTGGGGGTCGAGCCCGTTGGTCGGCTCGTCGAGCATGAGCAGCCGCCGCGGCTGCAGCAGGGCGGCAGCGATCCCGAGCCGCTGCCGCATACCGAGGGAGTAGTTGCGGAACCGCTTGCCGGCGGCGGCGGCCAGCCCGACGCGGTCGAGCGCCGTCCCGATGCGCGCCGTCGCCGTCCGCGGGTCGGCGTACCGGTCGGCGGCGTCCAACCGCTGCAGGTTCGTCCGCCCCGACAGGTACGGGTGGAAGGCCGGCCCCTCGACCAGCGAGCCGACCTGCGGCAGGACGTCACCGGCCCGCTGCGGCATCGGTCGGCCGAGCAGGGTGTGGGTGCCCGCGGTCGGCCGGATCAGGCCGAGCAGCATCCGCATCGTCGTGGTCTTGCCGGAGCCGTTCGGGCCCAGGAAGCCGAATACCGACCCCTCCGGCACGGCCAGGTCGATCCGGTCCACCGCGACCTGACCGCCGCGGAACCGTTTGGTCAGCCCCGCACTGGACACCGCCATCGGGTCGGCGGCCGCAGGCTCCGACACGCCGGCCAGGGCCGATTCGGCAGTCGACGTGCTCACGAGGCCGCCACGTCGTACAGCCGCTCGGGGTTGACCGCCCCGGCGAGCAGCCGGCCGTCGTCGGTGATCAGCACCGAGACCAGGGCGGACTCCAGCAGGTAGCCCGAGCCCCAGTCCCCGCTGACCCTCGGCAGCGCCTGCAGCAGGACGTCCAGGGCTTCGGAGTCGGGGTCGGGGTCGCCGGCCGGCGGGTCGCTGGCCGGCGCGGCCGCGACGAGCACGGCGGTCCAGCCGCTGCCCACGACGGTGGGCTCGGACGCCTCGGTCGCGAGCTCCTCCGCGAGAGGGTCGTCAGAACTCACCTCGGTCACCACGGCATCCCGCGGCGGGCGGAACTCGAAGTGCTCATCACCGGGCATCTCGAAGGAGATCTGGCTGAACCCGATCTCCACCGCCGGCTCGGTGACACCCTCGGCGTACACCCGGACCCGCAGCGGCACCTGCTCCTCGGCGTCGACCGCGATCCGGACCTGCGCGACCAGGGATCCGGTGTCCCGCGGACGGAGGACCAGCTCGTACGCCGCCCGCCCGGCCACGGTCGCCGTACCGTCGGTGCTCACCCGGGTGGAGGGCTCGATGGCCGCCAGCGCCAGTTCGGCGGCCTCCTGCGGTGTCGTGGGCAGGTCGGCGGGTAGCGGCTGCGGTGGCTCGGGCTGCTCCGGGAGCACGAGGTGGGACACCTCGTTGGAGGCGCTGGACCAGGTCCAGACATCGTCGCCGTTGCGGATCAGGTCGCTCTCGCCCAGCGTGCCGAGCAGGGCGATCCGTTGCCGCTCCTCGCCGCCGTACCAGACCCGCAACGTGTGCGTCCCGGACACCAGGGCGCTGAACTCCGCGCTGCCCTGGCCACCGATCGAGACCGGCAGTTCGGGCAGGCCCAGCGCCGCCCGCTGGACGACCGTCCCGCTCAGACCGGTCACGGCCGACGTCTGCAGGTCGACGAGCAGTTCGGCGGCGCTGCGCGGAGGCAGGGCCGGGTCGGCATCGGCGACGATGGCCCGGCCGGCGATCCCGGCGGTCAGGACCATCGCGGCGGCGGCGACGGGTACGACCCAGCGCAGGGCTGGTCGGGTCGACAGTGCGCTCACGAGACACCTCCGGGATGCGGTCGGGGCCATCCTGCGCCGGGGCGGCTGAGAACACGCTGAGAGTGGCGGTCTGTCTCAGCGGGCTCACAGCCGGGGGGGCATGATCAGCCGCGGATCGGTCGGGCCGAGGTGGTCGGCTCGCAGGCAGGAGGCACGGTGCGGCTGCTGGTCGTCGAGGACGAGGTCCGCCTGGCCCACGCCGTCCAGCGCGGGCTGCGGGCCGAGGGGTTCGCGGTCGACCTGACGCACGACGGCGTGACCGGTCTGCAGATGGCCCGCGAGGGTGGGTACGACGCCGTCCTGCTGGACATCATGTTGCCGGGACTGTCCGGCTACCGCGTCGTGCAGGCGCTGCGGGCCGAGCAGAACTGGGTGCCGATCCTGCTGCTGTCGGCCAAGGACGGCGAGTACGACCAGGCCGACGGGCTGGACGTCGGCGCCGACGACTACCTGACCAAGCCGTTCAGCTACGTCGTCCTGCTCGCCCGGCTGCGGGCGCTGGTCCGGCGCGGCGCTCCCGAGCGACCGGCGGTGCTGGCAGCCGGGGATCTGCGGCTGGACCCGGCGGCCCACGCCGTGGCCCGGGGTGAGGCCGCGATCACGCTGACCGCCCGCGAGTTCGCGCTGCTGGAGTACCTCATGCGTCGGCGCGGTGAGGTGGTGAGCAAGACCGAGCTGCTGGAGCGGGTCTGGGACGCGCACGCCGCGCCCGAGGCCAACGTGGTGGAGGTCTACCTGGGGTACCTGCGCCGCAAGGTCGACGTGCCGTTCGGCCGGCACGCGCTGACCACGATCCGCGGGGCCGGCTACCGCCTGGAAGCCGACGGCGGGTGAGCTCACCCCGGGCCAAGGCGCTGGACCGGCTGGGGCTGCGGGGGCGGTTGCTCCTGCTCGGGACGGCCGGGCTGGCCGTGGGGCTGGCGATCGGCGGCCTGCTGCTGGTCGCCGTGCTGCGCTCGGCCCTGGAGCGGGCCGTGGACGAGTCCGCGACACGGACCGCTCGGGACGTCGCCGAGCTGATCGACGCCGGCCGGCTCCCGGACCCGATCCCTTCCGGCGGGACGACGATCGTGCAGGTCGTGGACGCCGACGGTCAGGTCCGCGCGGCCTCCCTCGGCGGTGACCGGCTGGTCTCCTCCGTGCCGTCGAGGACGCTCGCCGGCAGCGACGGCACGCTCGGCTACCTGCCCGGGCACCGCTTCGGGGTCGGGGAGGTCGTCCGGGTCGTGACGCTCCCGGCCGGCCCGGCCGACGACCGGCAGACCGTCGTCGTGGCGGCCCCGGCCGGTGAGATCGCCGACTCGGTGCAGGTCGTCAGCGTCGGCCTGCTCGTGGGCTACGCCGTCCTGCTGACCGCGGCGGTGGCATTGGCCTGGCGGCTGGTCAGCGCCACCCTGCGACCAGTGACGGCGCTGCGGCAAGGCGCAGAGGACATCACCGGCGCTGGATCGGCGGCCAGCCTCCCGGTGCCGCTGGCGCGGGACGAGATCCACGATCTGGCGGTGACGTTGAACGGCATGCTGGCCCGGCTGGACGCGGCGAGAGGCCGCCAGCGAGCGTTCGTGGCCGACGCCGCACACGAGCTGCGCTCGCCGCTGACCAGCCTGCGGACCCAGTTGGAGGTGGCCGCCGCGGTCGACGGGCGGGACGTCGCGGACCTGCTGGTCGAGGTGCAGCGGATGACCCGGCTGGTCGACGACCTGCTGCTGCTGGCCTGGGCGGACGATGCAGTACCCCGACGCCGGATGCAGGTAGATCTGGGCGACCTGGTGCGCACCACGCTGCTCCGCTACACCGACCGCCGCGTGCCGGTCACCCTGTCGGTCGAGGCGACGCCGCCGATGCTGGGCGATCCCGACGCCCTGACCCGGGTGGTGGACAACCTGGTGGACAACGCCGTACGGCATGCCGCCTCGGCGGTATCGGTGCAGGTGACGGCCGGTCCCGTCCTGACGGTGGCCGACGACGGGCCGGGCGTCCCTGCGGCCGACCGGGAGAGCGTCTTCGGCCGCTTCACCCGGCTGGTCGACGCGCGGGACCGGGACTCCGGCGGCAGCGGGCTCGGGCTGGCCATCGTGCGGGAACTCGTGGCCCAGCACGGCGGCACGGTGCTGCTGGGTGACGCCGATCCGCACGGACTCGAGGTGCAGGTGCGGCTCGCCGCGGAAGTCGGTACAGGATGACGGGCATGCTGGACTACGACGCCGCGACGTCCCGGCGGATCGAGCAGACCTATACCACCCGCGATGTGGTCGAGCAACGGGAACACGTGCTCGCGGCCCTGGCCCTGCAACGGGGAGAACGAGTGCTCGACATCGGCAGCGGCCCCGGCTTCCTGGCCGTGCAGATGGCGGCGGTCGTCGGAGCCGACGGTCACGTCGACGGCATCGACCCGAGCGAGAGCATGTTGTCCCTCGCCGCCGCTCGCGACCTCCGCGTCGGCGCCGCGCCCGTCGTCTTCCGTCGCGGCGACACCGAGTCCATCCCCCTGCCCGACGCCAGCGTGGACGTGGCGGTCGCCACGCAGGTGCTGGAGTACGTGGCTGACA
>JACCSC010000124.1 GCA_013813215.1 Geodermatophilaceae bacterium
CGGTAGTGCGGTCGAGCAGCCCCCGCAGCTTGCCCAGGGTGAGTCGGCCGCCGGCCAGCGCGGCCAGCGCGTGGGGTGCACGCTCGGCGGCGTCCAGGGCCAGCGCGACCCGGTCGGTGGCGACCAGGGTGGACCAGCGCAGCGCCGTGGACACCTCCGCGGCGGTGACCTGCACCGGGGTCACCTCGGGGCAGCCGGCGGGGACGGCGTCGAGCCAGCCCGCGCTGCGGGTGTGCAGTTCGGCGATGATCGCCAGCTGCTCGGCCTGCGCGGCGGCGATGGTGGCTTCGGCGTCCCGCAGCCGACCAACCAGGTCCAGCGCAGTCGCCTCCACCGTATCGAACATGTGTTCGATTCTACGCTGGAACCTATTGCCGCGCAAGGGTTTCCAGCGCCACAGGTCGTCGCCTCGGACTGTCAGAGCCTTAGGGTAAGTATCGGGTATGGGGATCAACGCGCAAGATCGTCATTGGCGGGCGCTCGAGCCGACCATCACGCTCGCTGACGCGCTGCAGCGGCCGGCGCCGCCGCCCGGCTTCACTGTCGGGCTGGCGCCGCTGGACGAGCTGACGGGCGGTATCCGCCCGGGCGATGTCTGGGTTGTCGAGGGTCCGGCCGGGGCCGGCACGTCGATGCTCGTGCTGCAGCTGGCTGCGGCGGGGGTACGAGCTGGTCGATCCGCTGCAGTCGTCTGCGGTCACCTGCCCGTCCCGGTCCAGCTGGCTCGCCTCGTGTCGCAGACCGCTCGAGTTCATCTGTCACACCTGTGGCCGCCGGACCGATCTCTGGACCCCGGCGAGCTCGAGCGCTCCGGTGGCGCCAGACAGCGGCTAGCCACCGAACCATTGCGGCTCGCCACCGGAATCTTCGACGTCGCTGGCGACGCCTGCGCGGCGTCAGGGCTGGCTGGTGGAGGCAGGGCGCCCGATGTGCTGGTCGTTGACACCGTCGCCGCCGAACTCGGCCACGAAGCGGCGCCACCTCGGCGGCTGTTGCGCACGCTTCTTGGGGCGTGCCGGCCAGCTGGAACCGCGTTGATCTTTAGTCATCGCGTACCAGGGGGGACGGAGGTCGACCGGATCGGCGGTCTCCTGCTGGATCTGGCCGACGTCGTCGTACATCTGGCCTCGCCCGTGGGCGACCCCAGACCTGTGCAGGTGCGTAAGAATCGCTGGGCCGGTGGGCCCGTTGCCCGACGTGATGCCGCAGTTCCACTTCGCCCGGTTCGCACACGTGGTCTCGTCTTGACACCGGGGCTAGAGGCCGGGCAGCAACGACGTACAGGCCGCCAAGGCGCCGCAGGCGGCACGCTGGTCGCTGCTGACGCCAGACAGGACCACCAGGCCGAACACAGCCGCGAGAACGGGTGGGAGAACGACGAGGAGCGCCGAACGACGACCCGAGCGGGCGAGGGCAACAGCCGCCAACCCGACCACCAGTACCCCCGTGCCGACCAGCATCGCGCCGTTATTGCGCGTGTCCGAGTGCGGCCATCGCCAGGCCCAGGCCAGGAGGTAGAGGCCTACCGCGACGGCGGCAACCGGGCCGACCCAGCGCCAGCGCATGCACGCGACGGTAACCGTCCACGGAGCCGGGTAAGGTGGAAAAGACCCCTCGTGCGGCGTCACCCTGTGAACCTCCCCAGGGCCGGAAGGCAGCAAGGATAAGCGGGCTCTGTCGGGTGTGCGGGGGGTCCCTGCTGTTCGGGGCTCAGCACGGGGTTGTCGTAGGCCGGGCATAGGGTCGCCCTCGGGTTCGGGAGGAGGTCGCCGTGGCGCTCGCGTTGTACCGCCAGTACCGCCCGGCGACGTTCGCCGAGGTGGTCGGCCAGGAGCACGTCACCGCGCCGCTGATCCAGGCCATCACGGCCGGCCGGATCAACCACGCCTACCTGTTCTCCGGCCCGCGCGGCTGCGGCAAGACCTCCAGCGCGCGCATCCTGGCCCGCTCGCTCAACTGCGAGCAGGGGCCGACCCCCACGCCCTGCGGCGTCTGCGACTCGTGCCGAGGCCTGGCGCCCGACGGCGGCGGCACGCTCGACGTGATCGAGATCGACGCGGCCAGCCACGGCGGGGTGGACGACGCTCGCGAGCTGCGCGAGCGGGCGCACTACGCCCCGGTCAGCAGCCGCTACAAGGTCTACATCGTCGACGAGGCGCACATGGTCACCACGCAGGGCTTCAACGCCCTGCTCAAGCTCGTCGAAGAACCGCCGGACTTCCTGGTCTTCGTCTTCGCCACCACCGAGCCGGACAAGGTGCTCACCACGATCCGCTCGCG
>JACCSC010000130.1 GCA_013813215.1 Geodermatophilaceae bacterium
GGCAGGTAGTGCGAGCGGACCAGCACGTTGACCGCGTCGATCTGGACCGCGCCGAGTCGCCGCAACATCGCGGTCAGCTGAGCAGCCCCCACCCGTGCCGGCCGCGGGCCGAACCCCTGCGCGGCAATCGCACACCGCCGAACATCAGGTGAGGAGAGCGGATCGGGACGCGGCACCTGCCGAGCTAACACCGTCCCCGGGGCCGAACGGGGTCAACGACCCCGGACGGCAACGGGGGAACGAGGCCCTGCGCAGCGGAACCACAGTCTTGGTCGCGCGGCCGGGCAGGCCGCAGATGAACAGCGGGTCCGGTGGATCCACGTACGACGAGTTGCGCGGAGAACAGCAACTCGTGCCGCGGGCGCTGAAAACGGCTCGACGTGGTGGCCCAGCTGCGCTTTCGGTCCGCGGAACGTAGCACATTTGTAGTCGAGTGGTCACTCAGTGCGAAACCGATGGATCGGTGATCTCAGATCGGGATCGCCCGCCAGTCGTCGCTGACCGCGCCGGGCCGGTAGGGCGAAGTCCGCCGCTTGGCCAGCACGCCGGGCAGTCCCTGCTGCGCCGCCGCGTCCAGGACGGACTGTCCGGCACCGGGAAACGACGGCGGCACCTGCCAGTGGCTACCCCCGACGGCCAGCCCCTCCAGAACGGTGCGCCGGTCGTCGTACGCCGCCTCGAGCAGCGAGCTGCCCTCGGCGTGCAGCACGTCGGTGACCATCAGCTGCACCGGCGCCTCCCGCAGCAGCCGCGCCCCCGGCTTGGCCGCGCCGGCCCGCTGCCGTAGCAGATCCGCGTCGGGCCGGCCGGCCGCGTCCAGCAGCACGAGCTCGCCGTCGAGCAGTACCTGCCGCGACCCGAGCTGCAGTCCCAGCGCACGTAGTTCCGGGAAGGAGGCGAGCACGTTGGCGCCGTCGGAGCTGACGGTCAGCCGTCCGCCGTACGCCGCGACCAGCACCCGGAACCCACCCCAGTCGACCTCGAAGGCCCACGGCTCCGGCTTGCGCGGCAGCCGGCGGCCTGTCGTCGGGAGCATCGGTGCGAGATCCTGGGGCAGCGGCGCCCAGCCCTCGGGCCGCGGGTCCATCCGGTGCAGCATCCAGTCCCGTTCGTTGGTCCGGAAGAAGATGTAGCGCCCGCTCACCCGCTGCCCGGACAACACGAACTGGACCTTGCCCGGCCGCCACTTCTCCAGCTGGTAGCGGCCGTGGTCCCACACCGTGACTGCGCCGCCACCGTACTCGCCCTTCGGAATCTCGCCCTCGAAGCGGGCGTACTCCATCGGGTGGTCCTCGGTCTGCTTGGCGAGGTGGTTCGTCGCGGGGTCCAGCGGGAAGCCCTTCGGTACGGCCCAGGAGACCAGTACGCCGTCGCGCTCGAGCCGGACGTCCCAGTGCAGGGCCGTCGCATGATGCTCCTGGACGACGAAACCGTCGCCGCGGCCGACCTGTTCATCCCCGGTGTGGTCGACCTGCCGACCCCACTCGAACTCCCCCTCGGGTACCGGCTCCGGGGTGCGGGCGGCGTCCCGCTTGGCGCGGTAGGGATCGAGACCGCTCATCCGGCCATCATGGGCGCGGCGGGAATGCCACACCAGGCCCGAGGGTTGCATCGACTGTCCGGCTGGGGTTATGTCCCCGGGCCCCACAAATCACCCGCCACCGTGGACGGTCGTTCGGCTGAAGCCACGGTGTGCGACCCGCCGCGAGGCGACGGCCCCGGTCGGACCTATTTCATGGGCTAGGAGTTGGCTGTGCGAGGAGACCGCGTCGAGATCGTCGTGGACGCTGGTGCCGGCACGTTGACCTACTTCGTCGAGGCGACCCGAGCCGGCCGTCGTGTGGAGATCGTGCAGGGTCGCGGGATCGTCGAGGTGGTCGAGGTGACCCGGGGCGGTACGCCGGTGCGCACCGCCCGCTTCATGGCCTCCCGGGTGCTTGCTCTCGTCGAGCACCCCGCGTCGCAGGCCAGGCCTGAGGCTCAGGTCAGGTGAGCCTTGCGCAACTGCTCCTGGGCATCCCATCCCGGGGGGGCCTTCCCTGGTACGCCGCAGGGGGGCGCCCTCGGCGAGCCACTCTCGCCTCAGCTCGGCGTGCCGGCCAACGCGGGCGACGTCCGAGAGATGTCCACGACTTCCTCGCCCCCAACGATCTGATGTAACGCCGCTGAGCGTGCCACTCGAAGTCCCAAGTCGCGCCGATCCCGAGCGATCGGCGGCCGACGAACGACCGCGGGTGGAGGCGGTACCTTGTGCCCGTCCGGAGAGGGGGCACGCGCGTGCGGGACACCGCCCTGGTTGTCGGTGCGAGCCGGGACATCGGTGCCGCCATCGCGCATCGGCTTGCCTCCGACGGCCTGCACGTCGTGCTCGTCGGTCGCTCCAAGCCCGGCCTGGACGAGACCGCCGCCACGATCCCCGACGCCGAGACCGTCGTGGCCGACATCGCCACCGCCGACGGCGTACACGCCATTCTCGACGCCGCCGAGCGCACCGAGCCCGCCGTGGTCGTCGCCGTCGCGCGCACCCGTGACCCGTGGGCCCGGTTGCCGAAGCTCGACCCCTCGGCTCTCGGTACGGCGGTGCAGGATCACCTCGCCTACCTGGTCGCGTTGACCGGCGTCGTGCTGCCCGCCCAACGCACGGCCCGCTTCGGGCGGTGGATCTTCGTGTCCTCCACGGTGACCCGGATGGGCGGCCCGGGGCAGGCGGCGTACACCGCCCACAAGCTCGCCATGGAAGGCCTTGCGCGCACGCTGGCCCTCGAGGAGGGTCGGAACGGGATCACCTCCAACGTCGTCTCGCCGGGCTTCATCGACACCGCCGGCACGCGGGCGAACTACCCCGCCGAGATGTTCGCCGCGATCTCGGCGATGAACACCGTCGGCCGGGCCGGTACGCCCGAGGAGGTCGCGCACCTGGTCGCCGCCCTCGCCGACCGGCGGGCCGGCTTCGTTACCGGGTCCACCGTGCTGGTCGGCGGTGGAGTGGAACTGGCCTGGCCCGCCGGGCTGGCCGCCCGCGATCCCGCCCTCGCCGTCGCCTTCGCCACCGGCGGTCCGCGGCCCGTCCCGGAAGGAAGCGCCACCGCATGATGCATCCCGTCACCGTCCCCGCCCGGCTGGCCGAGCGGGCCCGGCTGCACCCGCACCGCGTCATGTACCGCGTCGGCGAGCAGACCCGCACGTACGGCGAGATGGGCCGGCGGGCCGAGGAGATCGCCGCCGGCCTCACCGAAGCCGGTCTGGGTCAGGGCGATCGGCTGGCCATCCTGGCCGAGCACACGCTCGAGGCCTGGGAGCTCGTCTTCGGCTGCGCACGCGCCGGCGTCGTTCCGGTCCTGCTGAACTTCCGCCTCATCCCGGCCGAGTTGGGCCAGATCGTGGCCGACGGCCGGTGCCGGCTGCTGCTGTCCACCGCCCTGCTCGGCCAGCTCGGCGCGGCCGTCCCGCTGGAGCCGCAGACCGAGCGCCGCGACCTCGCCGAGTTCGTCACCGGTTGTGTCGGCGGTACGCCGCCCGACGTCGAGATCGGCGAGCACGACGACCTCGTCCAGCTCTACACGTCCGGCACCACGGGGCTGCCCAAGGGCGTGCGCACCACCCACGGCAACCTGTGGCACCTGTCCGAGGCCGCGTCGCACGAGCTGCCGGCCTTCGCCAGCGACTCCGTCCACCTCGTAGCCGCACCACTGTTCCACTCCGCCGGGTTCAGCTACGGCTTCGCCGGACTGGCGAGCGGTGCGCAGTCGGTGCTGGTTCCGATGTTCGACCCCGTCCAGGTCGCCCAGCTGATCGCCACCCACCGCTGCACCAACGGCCTGCTGGTCCCCGCCATGCTGCAGGCGGTCATCGAGCACCCGGGCAACGCCGACGCGGACTTCAGCAGCCTGCGCGGCGTCCTGTACGGCGGCTCGCCGATGCCCGCCTCCTTGCTGCGGGCGGTCGCCACCCGGCTGGGCTGCCGGCTCACCCAGGCCTACGGCCTCACCGAGACCTCGGGGTTCGCCACCCTGCTGCGCTGGGACGACCACGAGGCGGCGCTCGCCGCCGAACCCGGCAGCCCCGCGGCGCAGCGGATCGCCAGCGCCGGGTACGCCGTGCCCGGCATCGAGGTCGGCGTCGTCGACGACGACCGCAATCCCGTCGACACCGGATCGCCGGGCGAGGTCGTCGTCCGCGGGCCGCTGGTCATGCCGGGTTACTGGCAGCGACCGGAGGAGAACGAGCGGCTGATCGACCCGGACGGCTGGTTCCACACCGGCGACGTCGGCTACCTCGACGAAGACGGCTACCTTTTCCTCGTCGATCGCAAGAACGACCTCGTCGTGACGAAGGGCGAGAACGTCTTCCCGGGCGAGGTCGAGCGGGTGCTGGCCGACCACGAGGCGGTGCGCGAGGTGGCCGTCATCGGCGTACCCGACGAGTCCTTCGGCGAGCGGCTGCACGCGGTGATCGTCCTGCGCGAGGGGACGGAACTCGGGCTGGCCGAACTGCAGGAGTACTGCCGCGGCCAGCTGGCCGGCTTCAAGATCCCCCGCGGCGTCGACGCCGTGGAGGGCCCGCTGCCCCGCACGCCGTCGGGCAAGGTGCTGCGCCGCGCGCTGCGCGCCCCGTACTGGGCCGGACACGAGCGGCAGATCCACTGATGCCGTTGGAGGCACCGGGCCGGGTGGTACGCGGACGCGCCATTCCCGGGGTGGCGGTAGCCGGTACGGCGGCGTACGTCCCCTCGAGCGGGGCCAGGACGGTCGACAACGACGAGGTCGAGTCCGTCATCCGGCGCCACGGTGGGCAGCCGCTGTCCTCGGAGTGGGTGGCCGCGGTCGGGGTGGACCGCCGGCTGTGGACCTGCATCCCGGGCGAGGCACCGTCGCCGGATGCCGCGAGCACGGACTCGTTGCTCGCCGGGGCCATCGCGGCCGCGGTGGCCGACGCGGGCCTGCGGCGCGACGAGGTCGACCTGGTCATCGCGGCCACGACCACGACGTCGCGGCTGACGACGTCCATGGCTTCGGTGGCCACCGGCGCGCTCGGCATGCGCTGCGCGACGATGGAGCTGCGCGCGGGCTGCGCGTCTGCTGCGTACGGCCTCGCCGTGGCCTACGCGCAGCTGGCCGTCGGCGCCGAGGTCGTCGTGGTCGCCGCCGGCGAGACGCTGACCAAGGTGGCGCCCGGTGTCGGGCCCGCGCCGTACCTGGC
>JACCSC010000184.1 GCA_013813215.1 Geodermatophilaceae bacterium
ATGGCTGTTCCCGCCCGGATCACGCTCATCACCCTCGGGGTGGCCGACCTGGCGCGGGCCACCGAGTTCTACCGGGCGCTGGGGTGGGAGCCGACGCCGTACTCGTCCGAGGAGATCACGTTCATCCAGATGTCCGGGTCGATGCTGGCGCTCTTCCCCACCGATGAGTTGGCCGCCGACGCCCGGCTGGACCCGCCGGGGGGCGCCGGTTTCCGCGGCGTCACGCTGGCGATCAACCTCGATTCCGACGACGACGTCCGCCGCGTCCTGGCCGAGGCCGAGGCGGCCGGCGCGACGATCGTCAAGCCGGCGGAACGAAGTCAGTTCTTTGCCGGCCTCGACGGCTATTTCACCGACCCCGACGGCCACGCGTGGGAGGTCGCCCACAATCCGGACCTGCCCGGGGGCTGAGAACTCAGTCGCGGTTCTTCTCGGCCACCAGCCGCAGGCCGATGAGCGTGAGGTCCGGCTCGTGATGTTGCAGCGTCTGCGCCACCCCGAGCACGAGCGGCGCCAGCCCGCCGGTGGCGATCACCGCGGGGTCGCCGCCGAGTTCGGTGCAGATCCGGTCGACCAGCCCGTCGACCAGCCCGGCGAAGCCGAAGACGACGCCGGACTGGAGGGCCTCCACCGTGTTCTTCCCGATCGCCGCGCGCGGCTGGATCAGCTCGACCTTCCGCAGCTGAGCCGCCCGCGCGGTCAGCGCGTCGACGCTGATCTCGATGCCCGGGGCCAGTGCCCCACCCACGAACTCACCCTTGGCGCCGACCACGTCGATGGACGTCGACGTACCGAAGTCGACGACGACCGCCGGCCCGCCGTACAGGTGGTAGGCCGCCAGGCTGTTGACCACCCGGTCCGCGCCGACCTCCTTGGGGTTGTCCACCATCAGCGGGACGCCGGTGCGGACGCCGGGACCGACGACCACGGCCGGGAGGTCGCTGTAGTACGCCGTCAGCATGCTGCGCAACTCGCGCAGGACGGCCGGCACGGTCGAGCACACCGACAGGCCGGTGACCGGCCTCCCTTCGACCAGGCCGCGCACGGTGAGGGCCAGCTCGTCGGCAGTGGAGCGGGCGTCGGTCTTGGTCCGCCACGAGCGGACCAGCCACTCGCCGTCGAACACGCCGTAGACGGTCTGGGTGTTGCCCACGTCGATGCAGAGCAGCATCAGGAGCCGCGCAGGTCCATCGCGATGTCCACGATCGACGCCGAGTGGGTCAGCGCGCCGACGGACAGGTAGTGCACCCCGGTCTCGGCGTACTCCCTGCCGCGTTCCAGCGTCAGCCCGCCCGTCGCCTCCAGCTGTACGCCGGGGCCGACAGCGGTTACGACCTGCCGCAGCAGGTCCGGCGACATGTTGTCGCACAACAGGAATGACGCTCCGGCGGCCACGGCTTCGCGCGCCATCTCCACCGTTGACACCTCGACCTGGATGTCGATGTCGGGATAGGACCGGCGGACGGCGGCGTACGCCGGCGCCACCCCGCCGGCGGCGACCACGTGGTTGTCCTTGACCATCGCCACGTCGTACAGACCGAGTCGCTTGTTCGTCCCGCCACCGCAGCGGACGGCGTACTTCTCCAGCGCCCGCAGGCCGGGCGTGGTCTTGCGGGTGTCCAGCACCTGCGCGCCGGTCCCCTCCAGGGCGTCGGCCCAGGCCCGGGTGACCGTGGCCACCCCGCTGGCCCGGCACAGCAGGTTGAGCATCGTCCGTTCGACGGTGAGCAGCTGCCGGACCCGGCCGGTGACCGTCAGGACGACGTCGCCGCCGCCGACCCGTTGGCCATCCGTGGCCCGCACGTCGATCTCGGCGTCGACGTCCAGCGCGGACAGGACCGCGCAGGCGACCGGAACTCCGGCCAGCACGCCGTCGGCCCGCAGCACGACGTCGGCGGTACCGCGGCTCTCCGCCGGGATGGTCGCGATGCTGGTCACGTCTCCGCGCTCGCCGAGATCCTCGGTCAAGCAGCGGTCCACGAGCTCGGCTACCCAGTCCGGGTCCAGCCCGGCGGCGGACAGCTGCGCCGCGTACTCGGCTCTCATCGGGCGGGCTCGTACTGCTCCCGAAGCTCGCCGTCGGCGTCGATGCTGGCCAGCAGGTGACCGCGCCAGCGCTCGTCCGCGCCTGCGTGGTCGGTCCGCCAGTGACAGCCGCGGGTCTCCGTCCGCCGTTCCGCTGCCGCCGCGAGCGCGGTGGCCACCGTGTGCAGGTTCGTGGCCTCCCACGCGCTGGGTCCGGGATCGGTGCTGGTCTTCTCACCCAGCCGGTCCAGCTGGCCGAGGGTGTCCGCGAGGCTCACCGCGCTGCGCAGGACACCGGCCCCCTGGGTCATCGCCTCGGTGACCGCTGGGCGCACCCCCGGGTCCAGCAGTCCGGTCGGCGTGTCGAGGTCGCGTGGCTCGGCCTGCGACGGCAGGTCCCGGGCCAGGTCGGCACCGATCCGGCCGGCGAACACGAGGCCTTCCAACAGCGAGTTCGAGGCCAGCCGGTTCGCTCCGTGTACGCCGGTGCAGGAGACCTCGCCACAGGCGTAGAGCCCGGGCACGCTGGTCCGCCCGTCGAGGTCGGTCCGCAACCCGCCCGAGGCGTAGTGCGCGGCCGGGGTGACCGGGATCGGCTCGTGCACCGGGTCGATCCCCGCCTGCCGGCAGCGGGCGGTGATCGTGGGGAAGCGGTGCGCCAGGACGCCCGCGCCTAGGTGGCGAGCGTCGAGGTAGACGTGCTCGACGTCCTGCTCGAGCAGCACCCGGGTGATGGCCTTGGCCACGACGTCGCGCGGGGCGAGGTCCGCCAGCTCATGCACGTCGCGCATGAACGGCGTACCGGCGGCATCGACCAGGATCGCGCCCTCGCCCCGCAGCGCCTCGCTGACCAGGGGCTGCTGTCCCTTCCCGGCGTCCGCTCCGAGGAACAGCACGGTCGGGTGGAACTGCACGAACTCGACGTCGGTGACCACGGCGCCGGCCCGCAGCCCGAGGGCCACACCGTCGCCGGTGGACACCGAGGGGTTCGTGGTGGCGGCGTACACCTGGCCCATCCCGCCGGTGGCCAGGACGACGGCGCGCGCCAGCACGGCGCCCACACCGTCGGGGGTGCCCTCGCCGAGCACGTGCAGGGTGATCCCGGCGGCCCGGCCGTCGGCTCCGGGGAGCAGGTCGAGGACCAGCGCGTGCTCGACGACCTGCAGGCCCGGGTCCCGGCGTACGGCGGCGTGCAGCGCCCGCTGTACCTCGACGCCGGTCGCGTCACCGCCGGCATGCACGATCCGGTCGGCGTGGTGCCCGCCCTCACGGGTCAGAGCCAGGGATCCGTCGGGGTTGCGGTCGAACTGCGCCCCGAGGGCGATCAACTCGTGCAGCCGACCGGGGCCCTCGGTGACGAGCACCTCGACGGCCGCCTCATCGCATAGCCCGACCCCGGCGACCAGGGTGTCGGCGAGGTGTGCCTGCGTGGTGTCGGCCGGGTCGAGCACGGCGGCGATGCCGCCCTGGGCCCAGATCGTCGAGCCGTCGTCGATGTTGACCTTGGTCACGACGATCACCGACAGGCCCGCGGTCCTGGCGTGCAGGGCCGCGCACAGACCGGCGATGCCCGACCCGACGACGCAGACATCGGCCTGCAGCGTCCAGCCCGCGGTCGGCGCGAGCAGCCGCCGGGCGACCGGGCTCAGGACGCGTCCCCCCGGACCAGACCCGAGCCGGGTACGACCGCGGCGGGGTCGGCGCCGAGCTCGATCACCCGGTTGGCCCCGTCGACGTGCACGATCCGGGGTAGCGACGACTTGGCCTCGGTCTCGTCCATGAGCCCGTAGGAGATCAATATGACCAGGTCCTGCGGGTGGACGAGGTGCGCGGCCGCGCCGTTGATGCCGATGACGCCGCTGCCGCGCTCGCCCGGGATGACGTAGGTCTCCAGCCGGGCGCCGTTCGTCACGTCGACGATCGCGACCTGCTCACCGGGCAGCAGGTCGGCGGCGTCCATCAGGTCCTCGTCCACCGTCACCGAGCCGACGTAGTGCAGGTCGGCCTGGGTCACGGTGGCCCGGTGGATCTTGGACTTCAACATGGTGCGGAACATCGTTCAGGCTCCCGGTCGGGCTGACAACACCACGGCGGCGTTGTCGATCAGGCGCGTGCGGCCGACGCGGGCGGCGACGAGAAGTCGGGCCGCACCGTGGGTGGGCGCCGGGCCGAGACCGGGGTCGGTGAGGGCGAGGTAGTCGAGGTCGACCCCCGTGAGCTCGGCGCGCGCGGCGCTCCGCACGGCCTCGGCACCGTATGGACCGGCGGCCGCCCCGGCGTACAACGCCCGCGACAGCGCTACGGCGGCTTGGCGCTGCGCCGGGTCGAGGTAGGCGTTGCGGCTGGAGCGAGCGAGTCCGTCGGGCTCGCGGACGGTCGGTACGCCGACGATCTCGACGTCCAGGTCGAAGTCGGTGACCATGGCCCGGATGAGCGCGAGCTGCTGGTAGTCCTTCTCGCCGAAGAACGCAGCCCCGGGTCGGGTCAG
>JACCSC010000190.1 GCA_013813215.1 Geodermatophilaceae bacterium
CACCCGGTGGTCCGGCCGGCGCGTCCTCGTGATCGGCCACCTGGCCACCAGGTTCGCCCTCGACGAGCGGCTGGCTGGCGTACCGCTCGCGCAGTCGCTGCGCGCCGAGTTCGAGTGGCAGCCGGGCTGGGAGTACGTCCTGCGCTGAGCAGGGCCTGGGCTAAGGCACTCGTGACGCCTACGTTGACCGCATGTCCTCGGGGTCGGCAGGTCAGTTCCGGAGGCCGGCCGCGCCACGTGGCCGAGCGTGGCGTGCCGGTACGCCGCTGCTGTCCCGCGCCGTGGCGGCGGGCGCCGTGGCTGCCCTGGCGGCAACCGGCGGTGATCCTGGCCGTGGCCGGCGCGGCGGCGATCATGGGGTGCGCGGCCGCGTCGGCACCGCTGTTCCTGTCCTCGGCCGGCTCGGCGTCGCTGCAGTTGCAGCTGGCCGCGCAGTGCCCGGACGCGGCGTACCCCGTGCTGCAGCAGATCGGCTTCGCCGTCGGGCCCAGCCGTCCCGAGGGCCTCAGCGAGGAGGTACCGGCGGCGATGGTCGCGCAGGGTCTACCGGCCCCCGAGCGGCTCGTGGCGCTGAACGACGTTTCTGTGGTCGAGACCGAAGGCGGCGGCCGGTCGCGGGCTCAGGTCCTGTTCCGGGACGGCGCCTTCGACAAGGTCACGGTGCTGCAAGAAGGTGCCGGCGAGGGCGTGTGGCTGCCGGAGTCGACCGCGCAGTACCTGGGCGTTGGCCTTGGGGACCCCGTCACCTTCGGCGTGAACTCATCGGACGGGACCACGGTGGTCTTCCCCGTCGTGGGCATCTACCGCGACCTGTTCCGCGAAGAGCCCGTGCGGCCGTACTGGTGCTCTTACACCTCGTACTTCCTGAACCTGGCGTCGACCTCCTCCGGCCCGCCACCGCTGGTGCTCGCGACGTCCCCGGATGTCGTCGAGCGGGCGGGCGATGCGGTATCGATGTTCACGGGGCTGAACCGGCAGTGGATCTCACCTATCGACACGGACCGCCTGACCCTGTCCGCAGCCGAGGAGATCGTGCGGTCCCGGGACCGGGCGTTCGCCGACTCGGGGATCGCCAACGACAGCGGCGGGGGCCAGACGGGTCAGCTGCCCGTGATGACCGACCGCGCCGCGCTGCTCGTGCAGGGTCTGCGCGGCCCGGTGCTGCCGATCGCGGTCGGCGGCGCCGTCCTCGCTCTGTTGCTCGTCGCGGCCGCCGGCAGCTACTGGGCCGACCGGCGTTCCACCGAGGTGACCCTGCTGTCCTCGCGGGGCGTCGGCCCGCTCGCGCTGGGCGTCAAGGCGCTCTTCGAGCTGGCTCTGCCAGCCGCGGTCGGCAGTGCGCTGGGCCTGTGGGCGGCCCGCGCGCTGGTGACGGGCGTCGGCCCGAGCCCATACCTCGACGCGGCCGCGCCGCGTCAGGCCGCGCTCGCGGCGGCGGTGAGCCTGCTCGTCGCTCTGGCGCTGCTGGCCACGGTCGCGGGCGTTCGGACCCGCGTGACGGCGGAACGGCCGCTGGGAACCCGGCAGAGCTGGTACGCCCTGGTCCCCTGGGAGCTCCTGCTGGTAACCGCGGCCGCGGTCGGTTACCTGGGGGTCCGGCAGGACGAGCCGATCGTCCTGGTCCGCAACGTCGCCCAGGTCGACGTGCTGCTGGTCGTCGTACCCCTGCTGTTCCTGGCCGGGGTCTCGATCCTGGTCGCCCGCGGGCTGAGCGGGCTGCTGCGCCCGCTGCGGACCCGCTCTGCGCGCTGGCCGACGGCGGCGTTCACCGCCGTCACCCGCGCCGCCGCGGTGCGGCCGGTCAGCGCGTTGGTCCTGGTGGCGCTGGCCCTGCCGCTGTCGATCCTGGCCTACTCCGCCGGGGTGACTGCCACCAATGAAGCCACGCTGGCGGCCAAGGCCGGCGTCGTCGTCGGCAGCGACCGCGCCGTGATCTCCGTCGACGAGATCCGGGCGACCCCGGCTCTGGACCGGGTCGGCACCGTCGTCCTCCGCTACGACCGGGCTCTGGCCGACGGCCAGGACGTCACCGTCCTGGCCATCGACCCGCGGACTTTCGCCGCATGGGCATTCTGGGATCCGCGCTTCGCCGACCACCCGCTCGCTGACCTGCTGGCCATGCTCGGTTCGCCGGCCGATGGCCCGGTCCGGGCGCTTGCCGTCGGGCTGCCGGCCGGGACGGCGGCCCTGGACCTGGGCGCGACCGCCGTCGACGCCGAGGTCGTCGCCACTGTCGGCACGTTCCCCGGCCGGCGCCTGCTCGACCCGGTCATCGTCGTGGACCGCGCGGCGCTCGGCGCCGTCGATAGCTCCGCCGGCCGGCAGAGCGAGGTGTGGACCACGCGCAGCGCCGCCGATGTCCGCGCCGCCCTACCCGTCGAGGTCCGCACCGGCCTCGTCCTGGAGCGGGACACCGTCTTCGACGTGGCCAACTTCCGGTCGGTGTCCTGGACGTTCGGTTACCTGCAGGCCTTGGCCGCGCTGATCGGGATCATCGGTGCCGGCGCCCTGCTGCTGTACTTGGAGACCCGCCAGCGCACCCGGATCGCCTCCTACGCCCTGGCCCGCCGGATGGGGCTGACCGGCGGCACCCACTTCCGCTCGCTGCTCCTGGAACTTGGTGGTCTCCTCGGCGCAGCCGCACTGGTCGGTGCGGCCGCCGGCTGGACGGTCGTCCTCGCGGTCTACCGGCTGATCGACATCGACCCCAACCGGCCGCCCGGGCCGCTGCTCACCGCCCCGACCGGTGCGCTGGTCACCGGCGCCGTCACCGCAGCGGTCATCGTCTTCCTGGCGGCTGGGTACGCCCACTACTCGGCCGCCCGGGCGAACCCCGCCCAGGTGATGCGGCTGGCAACCTGAGGCTCAGCGCCAGGCGTCGACCAAGGGAAGCACGTCGGCCAGCCGGTGTACAACGGCGTCCGGCTCGACCTCGACCGGGACCTGCTGGGCTGCGGGGATGTCGCTGTGCGGCACCAGCACGGCCCGCATGCCCACCGCCCGCGCACCGGAGATGTCGTCGAAGGGCCGGTCCCCCACGAACACGCAGGCTGCCGGATCATCGACGCCGACGGCGGCCATCGCGGCCCGGAACGCCTCGGGGTGCGGCTTGGTCCACGGCACCTCACTGGTGTAGACCGCGCCGTCGATGAGGTGCAGTACGCCGTCGCGCGCGAAGAACTGCTCGTGCCAGGCCCGGTCCCAGATCGTGTTCGACAGCACCCCGATCCTCAGCCCGCGCTCGCGCAGGCCGGCGAACAGGTCCGGGACGTCCGGGTCGAGGTAGGTGTGCGGGTCCCAGAACTCGCGGTACGCCGAAGCCGCCTCCTCGTGCCGGCTGAGCCCGGCCGCGGCAAGCACGTCGTCGAAGGTCGCGCTGCTGTGCACGTCCCGGCAGGCGGCCCAGGCCCGTTCCTCGGCGGCGAGCAGGTCGCCGGCGGCCCGCGCGGCGGCGTCGGGCGCATCGGCGTGCACCACGCCGGCGTACGCCGTCCACTGTGCGGCCAGGTCCACCGTGTGCCACGGCGTGAGCGTGCCGCCCCAGTCGAAGATCACCGCCTGCAGCCCGTCAGCCATCCGCCCATCCTGCCCCGCGGCGGCGGGGTCGCCGGTGCGACACTGCGCCGCGTGACGAAGATCAGCGCCGCAGAAGCCCGCGTGCTGGCCGCCGTGGACGAGGCCTGGGTCGCGGCCCGGCTGGTGGAACTGATCGCGGTGCCCTCGATCACCGGATCGGCGGCCGAAAGCGAGGCGCAGCACCTGTTCGCGCGCTGGCTCGGCGAACTCGGACTGGACGTCGACCTGTGGCCGATCGATCTGGCGGCGCTGCAAGCGGACCCGGAGTTCCCGGGTACCGAGGTTCCCCGTACCGAGTCCTGGGGGCTGGCCGGTCACGTCGGCGGCAGCGACGGGCCGAGCCTCGCCCTGAGCGGCCACATCGACGTCGTCCCGCCGGGTGACCGGCGGCAGTGGAGCCGGGATCCCTTTGCCGCCGCCGTGGTGGCCGGTGACGTCGTGGGCCGCGGCGCCTGCGACATGAAGGGCGGCTTGGTCGCGGCACTGGCCGCGGCTGCCGCGGTGCAGTGGTCCGGCGTACGGCTGCGCGGGCGGCTCGCCGTACACAGCGTCGGCGGCGAGGAGGACGGCGGGCTCGGCACCCTCGCCACGCTGCGCCGCGGGCATCTGGCGGACGCGTGCATCATCCCCGAGCCGACCGACGGCGCGCTCGTCACCGCGAACGCCGGTGCCCTCGGGTTCCGGCTCGAGGTGGAGGGCCGGGCCGCCCACGGCGCCGTCCGGGACACCGGGGTCAGCGCGCTGGAGGCCTTCCTGCCGGTGCACCGGGCGCTGCTGGAACTGGAGGACGAGCGCAACCGGGACGTCGACCCGCGCTTCGTGGACCACGAGCGGCCGTACGCGCTGTCCATCGGAACCGTGCAGGCGGGCGACTGGTCGAGCACGGTGCCCGACCGGCTCGTGGCCGAGGGGCGTTACGGCGTTCGCCTCGGCGAGCCCGTGGCAGCGGCCCGAGCCGCGTTCGAGGCCGCGGTGGCCGCCGTACCCGATCCGTGGCTGGCCGAGCACCCGGTGCGGGTGACGTGGAGCGGCGGGCAGTTCGCCAGCGGCGCCGTACCGGCCGGGCATCCGCTGCCCGCCTGGGTCGGCGAGGCGGCCGCCGCGGTCACCGGGACCGAGCCGTCCGAGCGGGCTGCGCCGTACGGGAGCGACCTGCGCCTGTACGCCGCCGCCGGGGTACCCACCGTGCATTACGGGCCGGGGGAGGTGCGCTTCGCGCACGCGCCGGACGAGCGGGTGGCGGTGCAGGACGTCGTGCAGGCGGCGCGGGTGCTCGCCCTCCTGGCGCTGCGCGTCTGCGGAACCAGGTGATCGGCAGCCGTCAGAAACGGCGTTCGTACTGCGTCCACAGCGGCCGGAAGCCCAGGCGCGGCCAGACCCGGCGGGCCAGCGGATTGCCCGTGGCGAACCAGAGGGTGTAGCCGTCCACGCCGTACGCCGCCAGATCGCTCAGCGCCGCCGCGACGACTGACCGCCCGACGCCGGACCCACGGTGCGCCGCCGCGACCGACACCGAGTTCAGGTAGCCGTAGCGGCCGGGGGGCAGCCGGCTGGCGGCACCGGTGGTCGGAGCGATCTGCAGCATGGACTCGCACATGGCCACGACCTGCCCGTCGGCCTCGGCCACGTGGATCACCGATGATCCCGCCGCGGGATCGCCGTCGGCCCAGACCCGGTCCAGTCGAGCGCGGTACGCCGGCTCCAGTCCGGGGACCCGGCGGATGTAGGGCGTGTGCGGCTCGTGGAAGCCGACCTCCGCCTCGTGCAGTGCGACCAGGGTCTCGGTGTCGCCATGGCGAGCCCGCCGCACCGCAACGGCGGCGCCACCCTCCAGCGGCTCCGGCGGCCGCAGCGCGAAGACGAACGCCGCCGCCAACCCCACCGCGACGAACGAGGCACCGGAGTCCACCGCCGGCCACAGCACGCCCTCGGCCGCGTCGGGAACGGCGGCGGCCAGGCGCAGCGTGTTCAGCGCCTCCGGATCGGCCACGACCAGCTCCTGCCAGTGCACGGTCCGCGGAGCGGCGAAGGACAGCACCTCGTCTCCGGACGGAATCTCGACCAGCATCGGTCGCAGATGACCGGCCACTGCGCCGGAGGGGCTGACCGCGACGAGGCCGCCAGGCGCGGCCGAGCGGGGCATCCGCAGCCGCGGATCGAGCGTCTCCAGCCGGTCGGCCTGCCGGCTGAGCAGCCCCGCAACGGACGCCGCGTCGGCCGCCGTCGCCGGGTGCACGGAGTAGCGCGTCATGCCACCGCCGAACGTCGCCAGGCCAGCGCGGCCGCGCCGGTGAGCAACGCCAGCGCGGCGGACATCGACGGCCCCGCGGCGATGTCGACCGACTCCCCCAGCGAATAGAACCCCCCGCCGAGCAGGGATCCGACCGCCGTACCGGCAACCTCGGCGAAGCCGACCGCGGCCGCCACCCCGGCCGCGGCGCCGACAGGCAGGGCGTCGAACGCCTGCGACATAAGCCGAGGGTAGGCCAGCCCCATCCCGGCCCCGGCCACCGCGAACCCGACGACCACGACACCCAGACCGACCACGGGACCGTACGCCGGAGCCGTCGCCAGCGCCGCCAGCGCCAGGACGAGCAGGACCAGGCCCAGCCGCGCCGGGTCGTTCAGTCGAGGGGTGCGCAGGCCGGTCAGCGACCAGGCCACGAGGCCAGCCCCTAGCGCGACCCCGGACGCGACGACGCCACGGTCGAGGCCCTCGACGACGAGCAGCGGGACGAGGGTCAATCCGCCGAAGAACACCAAGCACAGCAGGGCGAACGTCCGGACCACTTCGAAGCGGGCCGGCGCGGGCAGCAGGCCGGCAAGGACCCGCCTGCCGGCGACGATCGCGAGGCCGAGGCCGGCGGCGAAACCGACCGCCGACGCGACGCCGCCGAGCCCGCTGGTCAGGGCGGCCAGCAGGAGACCCGCGACGGTCGCGAGCCCGGGGCCGGGCGCGAGCCGCGACCTGCTCGGCTGCCACGGGATCAGCTCGGCGTCTCGTACGACAAGCAGGCGGGCCGCCAGCACGACGACGATGGGCCAGGCCATCGCCCACCGCCAGCCAGCCGCGACCGCGACCACGGACGTGAGGGCGGGCCCGGCAAAGGACGGCAGCAGCCACATGATGGCGAACAGGCCGAGCACCCGCGGTCGCAACGCGTCCTCGTAGAGCCCGCCGATCGCGGTCAGCCCGATGCCGAGCAGCAACCCGGAGGCGGCACCGCGCAGCAGACTTCCGGCGAGCACCCAGCCCATCGCCGGGGCCGACGCGGCGGCCAGCACGCCGACGGCGTACAGGCCGGTGGCCCAGATCAGCGCCCGCCGCGGCGGTAGTCGCCCGAGCAGAGCGGGCGCGAAGGCCAGGACGAACACCGTGACGAGCGGGCCGGCGGCCACCGTGGCGCCGTACAGCCGCTCACCGCCGAGGTCGCGCGAGGCGATCGGGAGTACGGCGGAGTAGGCGACGACCTGTACCGCGGCAGCGAACTCGGCCAGCAGCAGGCCGATGAGCAGGCGACCGCGGCGACCGGCGAACACCGCCCGCAGCGAGTCCGCCCGCGTTCCCCGGCGATCATGACGTTTTCCGGTCCGATTTGCCCGGACACGCCCTATCGCGACACGGGGAAAGTTCATGATCGCCGGAAGGGGGTCAGGTGTAGAGAGAAGTGTCGTGCTCGTTCACCAGCAGCTCGACGCCGTCGGGGTCGGTCAGCCGCAGCGAGCGGCCGTAGGCCTCGTCGAGGATGGGCCCCGGCTCGAAGCCGGCCGCCCGCAGCTGGCGTACGACGTCCTCCAGCGGCTCGTCGGCCAGCAACCCCAGCTCGGCTTCCCCACCCTGATCGGAGGAGTGCAGGGCGAGGATCCCCGCGGACCCGGTCAGCTCCAGCCAGCCGCCACCGCGCTGCCGGGTCGTCACCGTCAGGCCGAGCGCTGCGTAGAACCGGGCCGCGGCCTCGACGTCACGGACGTAGCGGATCGGCATCACCTTCATCGGGCCTC
>JACCSC010000025.1 GCA_013813215.1 Geodermatophilaceae bacterium
TGGCGATGCCGCTTCCGCTGAGACCGGTCGGTCCGTCCAGCTCCGTCCCGATCACCGGGAACTGCCGCAGCGCGGTGTCGAGGAGCTGCTGCTCCCGCGCCGGGTCACCCTGAAGGAGGAAACCGAGTGTGGATGTCGCGAGCAGCAGCAGCGGCACGATGGACAGGAATCCGTAGTACGTGATCAGTGCGGCCAGGTAGGCGCCCTGATCGTCGTAGAACTTGTAGATGACGGCCAACGGAAAGCCGAGCCACCGATGGCGTTGCTGGAAGCCGTCGATCCGCTCCGTCACCGACACGCTGCACTCCTCACGCCGGCGAGCTCCTTGCCGACAGCATCCACCACGCGATCTGCGGCACGCTGGCTCGTTGGCGCCGTACAGCGCCGCGCTGATGCATCGGCGTTTGCTTCATAGGCCGAGGTAAGCGGATCTGCTCCTCCAGCCGGCTCAGTTCGTCGGCTACGAGCAGGTCCCGGCGGCGCAGGGGCTTGAACCTCCCAAACCCCGCCGCGGAACGCCTCAGCGAGTGGCATCGGCCCGGTCGCCCCATGGTCGCGCGCAGACTTCTCGTGGGCCGGGACAACGCCGATCAGTAGGGGTGAGGTCGCCTCGCCGGAGAGAGCATCGATGTTGCGGGCCATCCGCTCCTCGGTGTCGCGCCGGTGCAGCAGCTGCAGCGCGGCCGCACGATGCGCCACCCTGTTCGGGATGACCCTGCCCGAGACGGTACGGCGCAAGGCGCTGGTGGCCGACGCCTCGTCGTGGCTCGCCGGCCTCCCGGCCGTGGTCGCCAGTCTCGAGCGCGACTGGTCCATCACCGTCGGCCGTGTGTACGGCGACGCGACGGAGGCCTTCGTCACCGAAGCCGTCGCTGATGACGGAACCCCGGCGGTACTGAAGGTGCTCGTGCCGCGCGCTGGTGACGCCGCGGCGAACGAGATGACCGTGCTCCGGCTGACCGACGGTGTGGGCTGCGTGCGGCTGCTCCGGTACGACGAGGCGCGCGGGGCCATGTTGCTGGAGCGGCTGGGCCGGTCGCTGTCCGAACTGGAACTGCCCATCGGTACCCGGCACGAGATCCTCTGCTCGGTCGCGCAGCAGGTCTGGCGTCCCGCGCCGCACTGCGGCCTCCCGACTGGCGCGGACAAGGGCCGCTGGCTGGCCGAGTTCGTGGCGACGACCTGGGAGGAGCTGGACCGGCCGTGCTCGGTCCGCGCGGTGGACCACGCCCTCACGTGCGTGGCCCGCCGGATCGCCGCGCACGACGATGATCGCGCGGTCCTGGTCCACGGCGACGTGCACGAGTGGAACACCCTGGAGTCGGGAGCCGGCTTCAAGCTGGTCGACCCCGACGGCCTGCTGGCCGAGGCGGAGTACGACCTCGGCGTGGTGATGCGGGAGGACCAGGTCGACCTCCTGCAGGGGCACCCGCACGACCGGGCGCACTGGCTGGCCCGGCGGGCCGGCCTGGACGCGACCGCGATCTGGGAGTGGGGAGTCGTCGAGCGCGTGTCGACCGGCCTGGTCTGTGCGACGGTGGGCCTGCAACCCGTCGGCGGGCAGATGCTGGCCGCCGCCGACCGGATCGCCGTGGAGTGTCCGGACCTCCCATGATGTCGGCGTGCGGATCCTGTCTGATCGGGAACTGACCGTCGCTCTGTTGGCCCGCCAGCTGCTGCTCGAACGCCGGCGGCTGCCTGTCTCCCAAGCCGTGCAGCGGCTCGGCGCGCTGCAGGCGCAGTACTCGCCCTCGCCGTACGTCGCCCTGCACTCCAGGCTCGACGCCTTCCGGCCGTCGGACCTGGAGGAGGCGCTGCGGCGAGGCCGGGTGGTCAAGTCCACGCTGATGCGGGGCACCCTGCATCTGGTGCACGGGACGGACTACGCCTCGTTCACTGCCGCGTGCCTGGCCCAGTCCCGCAGCCGGGTGCCGGTTCCGGTGCCCGAGGGCTTACCGGCCGAGATCGCCGCCTTCGCCGCCACGCCACGCACGACCGACGAGATCCGGGAGTACGTCGAACCGCGGATCCCGCCCCTGCCGAATGGCTACGACGCCCTGAACGTCGCCCGCGCGGTGACGCCGCTGGTGCACGTGCCGCCCTCGGGTTACCTCGCCCAGCACGGGAAGTTCTCCCTGACCGCCGCGCGGGTCCCGCTGCCGGCCGACCCGGCGGCCACGGCGCTCGTCGTACGCCGCTATCTCGCGGCCTTCGGACCCGCCACCCGCGACGACATCGCGGCATTCACCTACTTTCGGCTGCGGGACCTCGACGCGGCCCTGACGCTGCTCCAACCGCTCAGACGCCTCACCGACGGTCGCGGTCGCGATCTGTTGGACCTGCCCCGGGCGCCGCTGCCCGCCGACGACGTGGCCACGCCCGTGCGGTTGCTGGCGCGCTGGGATGCCGCCGTGCTGTCCCACCGCGACCGGACCCGGATCGTGCCGGCGGAGCTGACCGAACACGTCGTACGCCGGGCCAACGGCGACTTCCTCCCCACCGTGCTCGTCGCCGGTCTGGTGGCCGGCAGCTGGTCGCACCACGTCAGCCGCGAGCGCGCGGTGCTCACCGTCCGGCTGCTGCGCGGGGCAGCACCGGCCGAGTTGGAAGCCGAGGCGATGTGGATGCTCGGCCTGCTCGCCCCGGCCGCGAGTCATCGAGAGCTGGCCGTCACCTGAGCCGGCCCAGTGATCTGACCGTTCCATTGCGGGGCCGAAGCGGCGGTAGGTACTGTCAGAGCAGTACGGCGATCGCGGGGACGCGTCGTCGAAGGACGAGGCGATCGGGCAGGACGCACACCATGCTGGCACCGCGCGGAACCGAGCGCCGCCAGCGGTCCACAGCCCGGCAGTGGCTGGTGCTCCTGGTCGCGGCCCTGCTCGGTGCCGCGTTGCTGGCCAGTGCACCCAGCGCGCTGGCCCGTCCCGGTGATCCACCGCCCAGCTCGACGCCGAGCAGCACGCCCCCGACGACCGACCCCACGGATCCGACCGAGACGTCGCCCCCCAGCGAACCGACAAGCACGTCGTCCCCGACCAGCGCACCGCCGACGACGACCCGGCCGTCCACGTCGACCTCACCGAGTCCGCCGCCGGCCGACCCGCCGCCGGCCGACCCGCCCCCGGACAACGGTCCGCCGGTCGACCCGCCGCCGTTCAGCGAGGTGATCGAGGGCGCCGCTCCCGGCCAGGAAACGCTCGCTGCGGAAGCGATGGCGTTGAGCATGCTGGTGGTGCAGACCTCCGAACGGCTGGACCAGCTGGGCCTGGAGGCCGAGGCCGCCGCCGACACCTACCGGCAGGCCGAAGGCGAACTCGACGTCGCGCAGGCGCAGGCCCAGGAGGCCAGCGTGCTGTCGGCCGCGGCTGATCGGGAGCTGGCCACCGCGCGGCAGTCGGTCGGGCAGTTCGCCCGCAACAGCTACATCAGCGGCAGCACGCTGGCCACCGACCTGCTCATCCTCGACGCGGACAGCCCCGGCCAGCTGGTCGAGCGGGCTGGGCTGCTGGAATCCGTTGCCACCAGCCGGCTGCAGGTGCTGGCCGAGGTCGAGGCCGCCCAAGCCCGTAGCGACAATGCCGACCGGATCGCCGAGGACGCGCTGTCCACCAAGGTCGACGTCGAGGCCGCCGCTCAGGAGGCGCTCGAGGAGTCGACGGCCCTGCTCGAGCAGCAAGAGGTCGAGCTCAGGGACCTGCTGGAGCAGAAGGCCGAGCTCGACGCGCAGTTCTACGCCGCCCTCGTCGACCTGCTCGGCCCCGAGGGCGCGGCTGCGGCGTTCCTGGCCTACGAGCAGGACCGGCTCAACCAGGACGCGCTGGAGGCGGCAGCCCGGCAGGCGGCCTACGGCGGCGGTCCGGTGCTGTCCGGGGCCTGGGCGCTCCCGCTGCGGGGCACGTTGACCAGCTGCTACTGCCAGCGCTGGGGCACCATGCACTGGGGCATCGACATCGCCGCCCCGATGTACACGCCGATATATTCCGCCGGTGACGGCACGGTCATCCAGGCCGGCCCGGCGACCGGCTTCGGACAGGCGGTCTACATCCAGCACACCAACGGCGACGTCACGGTCTACGGGCACATGGAGGTCATCGAGGTCGTGGCCGGGCAGCGGGTGGCCGGCGGCCAGGAGATCGCCCTGGTCGGCTCGCAGGGCTTCTCCACCGGGCCGCACCTGCACTTCGAGGTACACGTGGGTGACATCAACGGCACCCGGGTGGATCCGGTGATCTGGCTCGCCAACCGGGGCGTCTACGTATAGCCGAACGGTTTGGGACACTGTCCGCGTGACGGCACCTAACTCGCAGGCTCTGTTCGACCGGGCGAACGCCGTCGTACCGGGCGGGGTGAACTCTCCGGTCCGCGCGTTCAAGGCGGTCGGAGGTACGCCGCGGTTCATGGTCGAAGGCCACGGCCCCTTCCTGCGTGATGCCGACGGCCGGGAGTACGTCGACCTGGTCTGCTCGTGGGGACCGATGATTCTCGGGCACGCGTTCGGGCCGGTCGTCGAGGCGGTGCAGCGGGCGGCGGCGCGCGGCTTGTCCTTCGGTACGCCGACCCCCGGCGAGGTCGAACTGGCCGAGCACATCGTGGCCCGGATGCCCCCGGTCGAGCAGGTCCGGCTGGTCAACTCCGGGACCGAGGCCACCATGTCGGCGATCCGGCTGGCCCGCGGCGTGACCGGCCGGCCGGTGGTGGTGAAGTTCGCCGGCTGCTATCACGGGCATGTCGACGCCCTGCTGGCCAGCGCCGGCAGCGGACTGGCGACGCTGGCCCTGCCGGACTCCCCGGGCGTGACGGGGGCGCAGGCCGCCGACACCCTGGTGCTGCCGTACAACGACATCGAGGCGGTCGAGAAGACCTTCGCCGAGCACGGCGACCGGATCGCCTGCATCATCACCGAGGCCGCCGCGGGCAACATGGGCGTCGTCCCGCCGGTCGAGGGCTTCAACGCCCGGCTGCTGGAGGTCTGCCGAACCCACGGTGCGCTGCTGGTCAGCGACGAGGTGATGACCGGGTTCCGGGTCACGGCCCGCGGGTGGTACGGCGTGGAGCCGGTGCCGGCGGACCTGTTCACCTTCGGCAAGGTCATGAGTGGAGGCTTGCCGGCGGCGGCGTTCGGTGGGCGGGCCGACGTGATGGCGCAGCTGGCGCCGGCCGGCCCCGTCTATCAGGCGGGCACGCTTTCCGGGAACCCGGTAGCCGTGGCCGCCGGGCTGGCCACCCTGGAGCACTGCACGCCGGAGGTCTACCGGCGCTGCGACGAGGTCAGCCGCATCCTGCAGGAGGCAGTGGGGGCCGCGCTGACGGCGGCCGGCGTCGAGCACGTCGTGCAGTCCGCGGGCTCGATGTTCTCGATGTTCTTCACCGGCTCCGCGGTCCGGGACTACGACGACGCCCGGCGCCAGGACAGCGCCCGCTACGCGCCGTTCTTCCACGCCATGCTCGACCGGGGCGTCTACCTGCCGCCGTCGGCGTACGAGTCGTGGTTCGTCTCCGCCGCGCACGACGACGCGGCCCTGGATAGGGTCCTCGACGCGTTGCCGTACGCCGCCCAGGCGGCGGCGGAGGCCCGAGCGTGAGCGGCGAACGCACCCGGGTGCACCTGGTTCGCCACGGCGAGGTGCACAACCCGCGAGGTGTGCTCTACGGCCGGCTGCCCGACTATCACCTGTCCGAGGCCGGGGTCGAGATGGCCAGGCGCGTCGCGTTGCGGCTCAAGGGGCGGGACATCGTCCATCTGGCCAGCAGTCCGATGGAGCGCGCGCAGGAGACCGCCCAGCCGCTGGCCGAGCAGTTCAAGCTCCCCGTCACGGTCGACGACCGGCTGATCGAGGCGTCCAACCACTTCGAGGGGCTGACCGTCGGGGTAGGTGACGGCGCGCTGCGCGCACCGCGGCACTGGTGGCGGCTGCGCAATCCGGTCAAGCCCTCCTGGGGCGAGCCCTACAAGGAGATCGCCGAGCGGATGCTGGGCGCCGCCGAGGCCGCCAGGGACGCCGCGAGGAACCGGGAGGCGGTCTGCGTCAGCCACCAGCTGCCTATCTGGACACTGCGCAGCTACCTCGAGGGACGCCGGCTCTGGCACGACCCGCGCCGGCGCGAGTGCGGCCTGGCTTCGGTGACGACACTGGTCTACGCCGGGCATCGGCTGCTGCGGGTGGAGTACGCCGAACCGGCCGGGCCCACACCGGCCGGCGTCGTCCCGGGCGCATGAGCGAAGGTGGAGAGCGGATCGTGTTGCTGAGCCGTCGCGGGCTGGCCACCCTGCTCGCGGCGGCCACGGTGCTGCTCGCCGGGTGCACGACAGGCACGGATGCGGTGGACGTCACCAACGGCGGCCAGTTCCGCTTCGTGTCGGCCACGCCCAGCGGCGAGCTCATCGCCCCGGACGATCGCGGGTCCGCGCCGGCCTTCGGTGGGACGCTGCTGGACGGTGCGGAGTTCGACTCGAGCAGCCTGTCCGGCTCGGTGGCGGTGTTGAACTTCTGGGGGCAATGGTGCGCGCCGTGCCGCGTGGAGACCCCGCAGTTCCAGCAGGTGTACGACGATGTCGCCGGCCAGGGCGTGGAGTTCCTCGGGATCAACGTCAAGGACAACGACCAGCAGGCCCGGGCGTTCTTGGCCGACAATGACGTCACGTTCCCCAGCCTGTTCGACCCGCGCGGTGAGATTGCGCTGATCTTCCGGGACTATCCGCCCTCGGCCATCCCCTCGACGATCCTGCTGGACCGGGACGGGGATGTGGCTGCGGTGTACCTCGCGGCCGTCGACCCGGACGACCTGCGGGCCGCCCTCGACACCCTCCTCGCCGAGCGCTGAGCGAAGGTGTCGTGATGCTCGCCGCCGAGGTCGGCCAGACGTTCAGCCAGACCGTGTTCGACGGTCCGCTGCTGGTCGCGATGGGTGTCGCCGCTCTGGTCGGGCTGATCGGCTTCGCCTCGCCGTGCGTGCTCCCCCTGGTGCCCGGCTATCTCGCCTACGTCGCCGGGCTGGCCGGCGCGGAATCCGCGCCCTCGGCCGACACCTCCTCTCCCGCCGGAGGCACCCGCACCCTGACCCGGGCTCGCCGGCGTGTGGTGGTCGGCGCGCTGCTGTTCGTGCTCGGCTTCACCGCAGTGTTCGTCTCCTTCGGCGCGCTGTTCGGAGGGCTCGGCCGGTTGCTGCTGGAGCATCAGACGCTGATCAACCGGGTTCTCGGCGTCGTCACGATCGTGCTCGGGCTCGTCTTCCTGGGCCGGATCCGCGGCGCGCAGCGGGAGTTCCGCCTGCCCGGTCGGCCGGCGGCCGGCCTGGCCGGGGCGCCGCTGCTCGGTGTCGTGTTCGGGTTGGGCTGGACCCCCTGCCTCGGTCCCACCCTCGGTGCGGTCCAGACCCTCGCGGTCAGCGAGGGCAGTGCGCTGCGTGGTGCGATCCTCGGCCTGGCCTACTGCCTCGGGTTGGGGGTGCCGTTCGTGCTGATCGCCCTCGGGCTGCGCTCGGCACTGGCCGCGTCGGCGTTCGCCCGCCGGCACGCGGGGACCGTCATGCGGATCGGCGGTGTGCTGCTGATCGTGCTCGGTGTCCTGCTGGTGACCGGCGCCTGGGAGTCCTTGATGGTGACCCTGCGGGCCTGGCTCGGCAGTACCGGGCTCGGGACGTCGGACCTGTGACCGTTGTGGAAGCGCTGTCCACGGCACCGGAGCCGGTCGCCCCGCTACCGCGCGGCGCCGGTCCGATCGCGCTGGCCCGGCGGTGGTGGCGGGCCCTGACCAGCATGCGGACCGCGCTGGTCCTGCTCTTCCTGCTCGCGGTGGCCGCCGTCCCCGGCTCGTTGCTGCCGCAGCGCTCGCTCAGCCAGAGCAACGTCGCCGCGTACTTCGCCGAGCATCCAGACCTGGCGCCGTGGCTGGACCGGCTGCGGCTGTTCGACGTGTTCAGCTCGCCGTGGTTCGCCGCGATCTACCTGTTGCTGTTCGTCAGTCTCCTCGGCTGCATCGTGCCCAGGACTCGCCAGCACTGGCGCGTCGTACGGCAGCCGCCGCCGTCGGTGCCGGCGCGGCTGGACCGGCTCACCCTGTCGCAGGACACCGCCGTCGACGTGCCCACTCCCGAGGCCGCTGACGTCGCCGTGGCGACGCTGCGGGCGCAGCGCTGGCGGGTAGTGCGCCGGGACGCGGCCGGGGTCGTGGAGATCTCGGCGGAGAAGGGCTACCTGCGCGAGGTCGGCAACCTGGTCTTCCACGGTGCCCTCGTCGTCCTGCTGGCCGGACTGGCCTACGGCCGGCTGTCCGGCTACGAGGGCAGCATCCTGGTCGAGGAGGGGTCCGGGTTCTGCAACTCCTTCCAGCAGTACGACACCTACCGCAACGGACCGCTGGCCGGCGCCGGTGACCTGGCCCCGCTGTGCGCCGACCTTGACGCGTTCAGCACGGAGTACGCCGACAACTTCACGCCTACCCGGTTCCGCGCCGACCTCACCTACACCCGGGAGCTGGGCGGGCCCGCGGCGACGTACCCCCTGGAGGTGAACTCGCCGCTACGCACCGACGGCGTACGGCTGTACCTCACCGGGCACGGTTACTCGCCGCGGTTCACGATCACCTACCCCGACGGTTCGCAGTTCACCGACCTGTCCGCACCGTTCCTGCCCGAGGACCCGACCACGCTGGCCTCGACCGGCACCCTCAAGCTGCCCGACCGGCCGGGTGAGGGGGTCGGTGAGGACGACCAGCTGGCCATCGAGGGCTTCTTCGTGCCCACCGCCGCCGACCTCGGCGACAACCGGCTCGTGTCGGTCGACCCGCGGCCACTCAACCCCGCCGTCGCGATCGTGGTCTACCAGGGCTCGCTCGGGCTGGACAGCGGCGCCCCGCAGAACGTCTTCCGGCTGGACCAGACGCAGATCGAGCGCGGCGTGCTGGCCGAGGTCGCCTCCGGCAACCTGTTCGCCGGGCAGAGTCTGACCCTGCCCGACGGTACGGAGATCCGCTTCGAGGGCTACCGGCAGTGGGCGGCCCTGCAGCTGTCGCACGACCCCGGCCAGCTCGTCGTCCTCGGCGCGGCGGTCGCTGCGCTCATCGGTCTGCTGGGCTCCCTCGTCGTACGCCGCCGGCGGATCTGGGTGCGCTGCGTTCCCGCCCCGGCCGACGGACCGCAGGCGGCATCTCGTACCGTTGTACAGGTCGGCGGGTTAGCCCGCTCGGACAACCCAGGCTTTGCAGCGCAGTTCCAGGAGCTGGTCGACGCGATCACCGGCCCCGTGGCTCGGGAGGACTGAGCATGGCCGTCAACGACACCCTGGCCGCATGGTCGGACACCGCGTTCACCGCGTCGATCGTCGTGTATTCAGTCGCGATCGTCGGCTACGCCGGGGAGTACGCCTTCGGCCGGCAGGGCCGGGTCGCCCGCACCAGCGCCGCGCAGACGGGGCCGGCACCCGTCGGGACCATCGAAGGGCCGCCGAACCGCCAACACATGGCGACCCGGCTGGGACGGGTCGGCCTGGCCGGTACGGCGCTGGGCGCGTTGATGCAGCTGCTGTCGCTCACCCTGCGCGGCATAGCCGCCGGCCGGGCGCCCTGGGCCAACATGTTCGAGTTCGCCTCCGCCGTGGCGCTGGTCGCGGTGGTCGCGTTCCTCTGGGTGCAGTACTCGGCACCGAAGCTGCGCCACCTCGGCCTGTTCGTGCTCGTGCCCGTCGTGTTCGTCCTGGTGTACGCCGGGCTCGAGCTCTACACCGAGGCCGCGCCGCTCATTGCCGCGCTGCGTTCGTACTGGCTCGTCATCCACGTCGCGGCGGCCATCATCTCGGTCGGCGTGTTGTTCACCAGCGGCGTGCTGGCCGCGCTGTACCTGGTTCGGCAGCGCTACGAGCGGGGGCTAATCGAGGACGCGCCGGCGCCCAAGGCGATCGTGGCCCTCGGTCCCCGCTTGCCCGACGCCACGGTGCTCGACCGCCTGTCCTACCGGCTCGTCGCCTTCGCCTTCCCGATCTTCACCTTCATGGTCATCGCGGGGGCGATCTGGGCCGAGTCCGCCTGGGGCCGGTTCTGGGGTTGGGATCCCAAGGAGACCTGGGCCCTGATCGTCTGGCTGGTGTACGCCGGGTACCTGCACGCCAGGGCCACCGCGGGCTGGAAGGGCACCAAGGCGGCGCGGATCAACCTGCTCGGCTTCTTCGCGATCACCTTCAACTTCCTGGTCATCAACCTCGTGGTCGCGGGGTTGCACTCCTACTCGGGGCTGACCTGAGCCAGGCTGGTGAGCCGACACGCAGCGCCTGAACAGGCCGCCGAGGAGTCCGATCTCGCCGCGGCCCTGCGCGCGGCGCTGGCCAGCCGGCAGGCCGCCGAGTTGTCCGGGCAGGCGCCCCGCCGTCGGCGCGGCGCGGACGATATCCCTGAGGTCGACGTCCCTGAGGTCGACGTCCCTGAGGTCGATGTCCCTGAGGTCGATGTCCCTGAGGTCGACCTCCGCGAGGTGGGTGCGCCGCACGAACCGGTGCCCGTGGGCTGGCCGGAATCCGACGACGACGCACCGGTGCCGAGTCGCTCGGCCCGGCCATCTCCCCTCGGCTGGCCGGTCGAGCAGCCCGCCGCGGTCGACCTGCCGGCTGCGGCCGACCAGCCCGCTGCGGTCGAGGCCCCGGCGTACCGTCCCGTCACCGAGCCGGTGGTGACGCCCGATCCGCCGGTGCAGGCGTGGCCTGCACAGAAGCCCGCCGGCGCCGGGCGAGCCAAACGGCCGGTTCCCAGCTCGGGGTGGCGCCGGATCCTGTACGCCGCCAGCGGCAAGCTGATCAACCCGGGCGAGTCAGCGGCCGAGCGTCGCCGTCGCACGCTGACCGAACAGGTCACCGGCAGCACGCCGGGCTGCTACCGGATCGCCGTGATCAGCCTGAAGGGTGGTGTCGGCAAGACCACGATAAGCGTCTGCCTGGGCGCGGTGCTGGCCTCGACTCGCCCCGACCGGGTGATCGCGGTCGACGCCAACCCCGACCGCGGAACCTTGGCCGGAAAGGTGGCGCCGCAGACCTCAGCCACCATCCGGGACCTGCTGGAGGCGCTGCCCGGGATCGGCAGCTACGCCGACGTGCGTGCGTTCACCTCGCAGACCCCGGATCGGCTGGAGATCCTGGCCTCGGCGGCTGACCCGGCGCTGTCCCAGGCGTTCGGCGAGCAGGACTACCGGCGGGTGGTGGGGGTGCTGGAGGGGTACTACAACGTGGTCGTCACCGACTGTGGGACCGGCCTGCTGCATTCGGCGATGGCCGGCGTCCTCGACCTGGCCGACCAGTTGGTCGTGATCGCCACGAACAGCGTGGACGGGGCGAACTCGGCCAGCGCCACGCTGGACTGGTTGCAGGCCCACGGCCATGCCGATCTGGTCAGCGGCAGCGTGGCGGTGATCAACGCCGTCGTACCCGGTTCCGGACGGGTGGATCAGGAGCGGCTGGCCGGGCACTTCTCCCGCCGCTGTCGGGCGGTGGTGCGGGTTCCGCACGACCAGTACCTGGAGGCCGGTGCGGAGGTGGAGTTGGCCGCCCTGAGCCGGCCGACCAGGGACGCGCTGCTCGACCTGGCCGCCGCGGTGGTCCGCGCGATCCCGTCGACCTAGCTCTCCGGGCGCGGGCGGCGGGACAGGTCGCGCAGGAATTCCGGGTTGTCATCCGGCGGAAGGGTCTGCCGCTTGACCGGCCGGCGGATGGGGCGGGGGTTGGTGGTCGGCCCAGGCCGCGCGGCGTCCGGCCCGATCGCTCGCCACAGCACGACGAGCAGAACCACGGTCACGATCAGAGCGACGAGGAACACCACGGACACCAACCCCTCTGCGGCCAGGGTAACCCCGCACGGGTCCGGGCGGGGGCGGGTGGCCGAAGGCTGTGGACCGGCAGGCCCTTGACCCCCTGCAACACCGCTTGTTGACTGCGTGCAATGGACCCCGTCGACCGCGAACTGGTGCGCATGCTGCGGGTCAACGCACGGACGACGTACGCCGAGCTGGCCCGCCGGGTCGGGCTGTCCGCGCCGGCCGTCCACGAACGAGTAGGCAAGCTGGAGGCTTCCGGCGTGGTCACCGGCTACCACGCGCGGGTCATGCCCTCCGCGCTCGGGCTCGGCGTCACGGCCATGGTCGGCGTCTTCGAGTCCGAGCAGAAGGCCGACCGCGACCTCGCTGCCGCCCTGGCCGAGATGCCCGAGATCGAGGACTGCTGGTTCGTGGCCGGCGAGGAGTCGTTCCTCCTCAAGGTGCGGGTACCTGACATGCCGGCCCTCGAGCACACGATCGCGGCGATTTCGCGGCTGCCCGGCGTGTCGCGGACCCGCACGACCGTCGTGCTCTCCACCCGCTGGGAGGGCCGGATCCCGGACGGTGATTGTGGCGCCAGGGGCCGCTCGTGAAGGCGCTCGTCGTGTACGTGCTGGGCCGGTTCCTGGTCTTCGGGGTACTACTGCTCGCGCTCTGGGCCATCGGGTTGGAACTGTTCCTGGCCGCGGGCGTCGCGCTCGTCGCCAGCATCCCGATCGCCTATGTCGTCCTGCGCGCCCAGCGGGACAAGGCGACCGCAGCGTTGCAGGCCCGAGCGCAGCGCAAGGCGGAGCTGCGGGCCAGGTTCCGCGGCCCCTGACCGACGGCTCAGCCCAGCGCGAGGCCGAGGGCGAGCAGCACTCCGAACACCAGCTGCAGCCGCCCGGTGTCCCGCAGCACCGGAACCAGGTCACGGCCGAGCGCCCGGACCCGGATCGACCGGACCGGCCCCACGGCGAGGGGAAGCGCGAGCAAGGTCAGCGCCGCCCACGGTCGGAACGGGACCGTGGCGAGGGCGAACCCGAAGGGCACCACCAGCAGCATCGTGGCCAGGGTCCGGGTCCGGGGATCACCGAGTACGACGGCGAGCGTCCGCTTGCCCGCCACCGCGTCGGTGGGCACGTCGCGCAGGTTGTTGACCACGAGCAGGGCGCAGGCGAGCAGCCCGACCGGGACCGCGACCAGCACCGCCGGGCCGGTCAGCCGCCCGGTGTGCGCGAAGTAGGTCCCGGTCACCGCGACCAGCCCGAAGAACACGAAGACCGAGACCTCGCCCAGGGCGCGGTAGCCGTACGGTTTCGAGCCACCTGTGTACCCCCAGGCCGCGGCGACGCAGGCCACACCGACCGGGAGCAGCCACCATGTCGTCAGCGCGGCCAGGCCGAGCCCGGCCGCCGCGGCGACGACGAAGGCGGCCAGGGCGGCGTTGCGCACCGCCCCCGGTGCCGCCGCCCCGGAGCCGACCAGCCGGAAGGGTCCTACCCGGTCGGCGTCGGTGCCGCGTACGCCGTCGCTGTAGTCGTTGGCGTAGTTGACCGCGACCTGCAGCCCGAGCGAGACGACGAGCGCGAGCAGACCGGGCAGCCAGCGGGCTGCCCCCTCGCCCAACGCCAGCCCGGTGCCGACCGCGACCGGGGCGATCGCAGCGGGCAGGGTGCGCGGCCGCGCCCCGGCCACCCACTGCCCGGGCGTGGTCATCCGGCCAGCCCGGTTAGGGCCTGGCGGTCGAGCTTGCCGCTGGGCAACAGCGGCAGCGCCTCGACCAGGATGAGCTCGCGCGGCGCTGCCGCCGGCTCGATCGCTTCGGCGACGAACGCGCGCAGCTCGGTGAGCGTCGGAGCCGGGTCGCGAGGCACGACCACGGCGACGATCCGCTGTCCCCACTCGGGATCGGCCCGGGCGTACGCCGCCGCCTCGGCCACTCCGCGACGAGCCGCCAGGACCGCCGCGACCTGCTGCAGGGACACGTTGACGCCACCCGTGATGATCATGTCGTCCCGCCGCCCGAGTACTCGCAGCCCGCCGTTCGGGCTGCGCGCGCCGACGTCCGGCGTGACGTACCAGCCGTCGACGAAGGCGGTGGCGGTTGCCGCGGGGTCGAGCCGGTACCCATGGGCCAGCACCGGACCGCGGAGCCGGATCACACCGTCCGCCGGCTCGACCCCGACCTCCACGCCGTCCAGCGGTACGCCGTCGTACACCGCGCCGCCGCAGGTTTCGCTCATCCCGTACGTCGTGGTCACCCGTCCGCCGGCTTCGGCGGCCTGCTCGAGCAACATCGGCGAGGCACTGGCGCCGCCGAGCAGGATCCGGTGGAACCGGCTCAGGTCGACCCCGGCCTCCAGCGCCCGGTACAGCATGGTGGGGACCAGCGAGACGAAGTCGGCTTCGGTGTCGGCGAGGGCGGAGGGATCGAAGCGCGGGTGGATGACCGGCGCCGAGGCGGCGACGAGTGACCGGACCAGCACCTGCAAGCCGGCGATGTGGTGGGTCGGCAGGCAACACAGCCAACGCTGCCTCGGCCGGGCGGCGAGCCGGGTCAGCGTCGCGGTGGCCGAGTGCAGGAGCGCCGCCGCGCTCAGCTGCACGCCCTTCGGCCGACCGGAGGACCCCGAGGTGGCGACGACCACCGCGATGTCGTCGTCCAGCGGCGCCGGGTCGGGAAGGGGATGCACGCCCGCACCGTCGACGAGAGCATCCGGCCGCAGCCGCTGCAGCAACCGATCCCGGGCCGTGGCCGAGCCCTGGGGATCCAGCGGAAGGATCGCGGGTCCGCCGTCGAGGGCCGCGGTGAGCAGGTCCGACAGCTGCGGCCCGGGCGGCAGGAGCACGGCGTGCAGCGGCATGTCGCACCTACGATAAGCCAGGTGCGGCTGCCCCCCGGTTCGCCCCTCGAGCTGGCGGCGGCGTACTCGATCCCGCTGCGGACCAGGTTCCGCGGCATCACGGTCCGCGAAGGCATGCTGATCCGCGGGCCCGCCGGATGGGGGGAGTTCTCGCCGTTCCTCGACTATCGGGCTCCGGTCACGAGCCGCTGGTGGGCGGCGGCCTACGAGGCCGCGGTGGACGGCTGGCCGCCCGCGTTACGCGACCGCATCCCGGTCAACGTCACCGTCCCCGCGGTCGGTCCGGAGCAGGCGGCGGCGGTGGTGCGTGCGTCAGCCGGCTGCCGTACGGCGAAGGTGAAGGTCGCCGAGGCGGGGCAGGGTCTGGCCGACGACGAAGCGCGGGTGGCCGCCGTACGGGACGCGCTCGGACCCGACGGGAGGATCCGGGTGGACGCCAATGGCGCGTGGGACGTGGACGCTGCGACGGTGGCGATCCGTGCGCTGAGCCGGTACGGCCTGGAGTACGTCGAGCAGCCCTGCGCCACCCTGGAGGAGATGGCGGTCCTGCGCCGCCGGGTCGGCGTTCCGCTGGCCGCGGACGAGTCGGTGCGGACGGCGGAGGACCCGCTCCGGGTCGTCGGCCTGGAGGCGGCGGACATCGTCGTGCTCAAGGTGCAGCCGCTCGGGGGAGTGCGGGCCGCCCTGCGGGTGGCCGAGGCGTGCGGGCTTCCGGTCGTGGTGTCCTCGGCCCTGGAGACCTCGGTCGGCATCGCGGCCGGGGTGGCGCTGGCCGCGGCGCTGCCGGACCTGTCGTACGCCTGCGGGCTGGCCACCGTCCAGCTCCTGACGTCGGACACCTGCTCGGAGCCGCTGCTCCCGGTCGACGGCGCACTGGCGGTGCGCGCCGTCGTACCGGATCGGCTCGACGCGGTCCGCGCCGACCCTGCGACCGAACAGCGCTGGGCGACGCGGCTCGCCGAGGCGATGGCCTGAGCTCGGCGGGCCTGGCCTACTTGCGGCCGGCCTTCCAGTTCATGCCCCAGCCATATGCCTGGTCCAGGATGTCCTGGCCGCCGTTGATGTAGCGGACCTCGCGGTTGACGACGAGCTCGCCGCCCTGATTCTGCAGCAGGGCGATGGCGCAGATCCGCGCCTTGGGGTCGTGCTCGTCCAGCCGGACCTCGATCTGGGGGCCGTTCGCCGGGAACATCGTGACCACGGCGTCGGCCTGGCCCCAGTTCGGCACGCCCTCGTAGATCAGCGCGAAGACCACGATGCGGCGGATCTGCTGGGTGTGCTGCAGGTTGATGAACAGGTTCTCCCCGCCGGACACCGCGCCGGAGCGGTCGTCGGCGTCCAGCCAGATGATCGACTCGCCGTTGCCCATCGGGTGCTGCCCGCGGAAGGCGTTGCCCAGCGCCTGGACCACACCCTTGGATCCGTCGGAGTACTCGTAGAGGCAGCCGAGGTCGAGGTCGATGTTGCCCGACGCCCCGCCGGCCGCCAATCGCTTGAAGAACCCGCCGCCCCCCTGCTGCTGCCCGGCCGGGCGTTGGTTCCAGTTCAGGTTCACCCGCAGCACACCCGTCTGGCCCCCGGACTTGCTCAGCGAGATCGAGGGCGCGGACTTGGTCAGGGTGACCTTGTTCAGGTTCACACCCGGCGGCGGCTGCTGTTGGTACGGCGGCGGCTGGGCGGGCGGCGGCTGGTACGGCGGAGGTTGCTGTCCGTACGGCGGCTGCTGGGGTGGTGGCTGGTACGGCGGTGGCTGCTGCTGGTACGGCGGTGGATGCGCCGGCGGCTGCTGCTGGTACGGCGGCGGCTGGGCCGGTGGCTGCTGCTGGTACGGCGGCGGCTGCTGCTGGTAAGGCGGCGGCTGGGCCGGCTGCTCGGGCTGCTTCGGTCGCCTGGTGTAGTCGATCCCCATCGCCTGTCCTCCTCGACTGGTCGTCGGCCCAACCCTAACCGGGCGGGCCGCTAGGGTCCGTAGCCATGGCCTCCGGGGTGCCGGGTTCGGGTGCGGTGTTCGGCATCGACCTGGGAACGACGTACAGCTGTCTGGCGCAGGTCGGTCCCGACGGGATGCCGGAAGTCGTGCGCCTGCTGGACGGCAGCCGCACCCTGCCCAGCGTGGTGCTGTTCGTCGGCGCGGACGACTACGTCACCGGCGAGCCGGCTCGGGTGCTGGCGCGAGCCCAGCCCGACGATGTCTGCACCCTGGTCAAGCGGCGGATGGGCGAGGGGGAGTGGCGCTTCGTCAGCCACGGCCGCTCCTGGTCGGCACCGGCGGTAAGCAGCCTGATCCTCAAGGCCCTGGTCTCCGAGACCGGCTTCAGTGCCGGCGGGCCGATTCGCGACGTCGTGATCACGGTGCCGGCGTACTTCGGCGACGAGGAGCGGCGGGCGACGAAGCTGGCGGGGGAGTACGCCGGACTGAACGTGCTCGACGTGATCAACGAGCCCACCGCCGCCGCGCTGTCCTACGGCTTCGCGCGGCTGGACGGGGCCGGTCCGGCGGCGGGGGCCGAGGAGGTCGCGCTCGTCTTCGACCTCGGCGGGGGGACGGTGGACGTGACCGTCGTCGAGCTGGCCGACCGGCGGCTCGCGGTCGTCGCGATCGACGGCGACCACGAACTCGGCGGCGCGGACTGGGACGAGAAGCTGGCCATGCACCTGGCCCGCACTTTCGCCGCAGCCCACCCCGACGCCGAGGACCCGCTGGACGACAGTGCCGGCGGCCAGGCGCTGGTCCTCGCCGCCGAGCGGGCCAAGCGTGACCTCACCGACCGGGACAGCGTTGTCGTACCGGTCGAGCACGACGGTCGCCAGGTCGACGTGACCGTGACCCGCGAGGAGTTCGAGCGACTCACCGCCGGCCTGCTCGACCGGACCCTGGAGCTCACCCGATCCGCGGTCGCGGCGGCCCGGGCCCGCGGCGTCCAACGGATCGACCGCGTGCTGCTCGTCGGCGGGTCGAGTCGGATGCCCGCGGTGGCCCGCCGGCTCCGGGACGAACTCGGGGTCCCGGCCGAACTGCACGATCCCGACCTTGCCGTGGCCCGCGGCGCGGCGGTGTACGGGCGGAAGAAGTCGCTGGAGCGGTTGCTGGCCGCCGACCTGGTGACCCGGGGGCAGTTGCTCGACGGCAACCCGATCGATCTGGCCGCTCCCGAGGACGTCGAGGCGGCCTGTCGCCGGTTGGCCGACGCCTTCGGGCTGCGGGCGGAGGAGATCCGCCGCACGGTCGAGGTGCAGGTGCTCAACGTGTGCTCGCGCGGCTTCGGCGTACTCGCCCTGGACCGCTACGGCGAGATGGGTTCGGTCTTCCTGGTCCACCGCAACGACCGCCTACCGGTTGCCGTACGCCGTTCGTTCGGCACGATCCGTGACGACCAGGACATCGTCACGCTGCGCGTGGTCGAACAGGGCGGCGGGGCGGAGTCCGAGCGGCCGGAGGACGGGAAGATCATCGCGGAGGCGTCGATCACGGGTATCCCGCCCGGCTACCCGGCGGGCAGCGAGATCCAGGTGACCCTGTGGATGGGGTTCGATGGCATCCTGCTGCTCACCGCCGCGCACGAAGGGATGGCCGATCGGCCGCTGACCGTCCAGGTCGAGACGAGTGCCGCGCTCAGCCAGGCCGACGTGGCCCGCGAGCGCGAGCAGGTCGGCCGGGCTCACCGCCGCCAGCCGTGACGCTCGCGCCGTTCGACGGCAACGCTTACCGCAAGCGCGTGCTGTCCGCCGTGGACGCCCGTGGTGGTCCTGAGCAGTCCGACCCGTTCGAGCTGTACGACCTGCCGGTGGACGACGTCCTGTCCGACGCGGAGGTGGCCGCCCGGATGGAGGCGGTGTGGGCGTTCTGGCAGAAGCAGCGTGACCACCCGAAGTACCGCGGCGTGGTCACGGCGATGCTGGGGATCCACCGGGACATCTCCGGCCAGATGCGTTCGGCGGAGGGGCGACGCTGGCTGGCCGACCGGACCCGGGTGGAGCGGGCGGCGCGCGACGAGCAGCGGTACGCCGTGCTGGATGCGGCGCTGGCCCGGCTGGTCCAGCGCTTCGGCGGCGTACCGGCGGACAAGGTGCACGGACTGCGCGGGCTTGCGGCCGGGGTGACCGAAGCCGAGTTCGAGGTGCGGCTGCGGCGCCACCGGCTGCTGTCACCCTCGGCCCCGGCCACCGAGGCGGTCTTGCGGCAGGTCCGCGACGACCTGGACGAACTCGGACAGCTCGACGGCACACCACCGCCGGCCAGCCTGTACGACCTGCTCGGCCTGCCGCCTACCGCGGCGGTGGACGAGGTGCGTGCGCATCGAGACCGGCTGGCCGCCCGCAACCGCGAGCTGCGCCCGGACCGGCGGCGGGCGCTGATCGACGACCTGCTGGCCGCCGTGTCTGCCCTGCTGGTCAACGCCGATCCGGCGCGCTACCTGGACGACCTGCGTCGCGTGGTGCTCGAGCGCTTGCGGCCACGGGTGGCGGCTGCGGTGCTGGTCGAGGACGAGCTGACCGTGCAGGACCACAGGCACTTGCTGCGCGAGGCGCAGGCGGCCGGGCTGGACCGGGAGCGGGCGTTGGCAGTGCTCTCGCAGCTGGCCGGCGAGTTTGGTGTACCGGTCAGGTCATCGCCCGAAGGACCGGCACCGGCGCCCGTGTCGGCGCCGGTGTCGAGTCCCCAGGCGCGCTGGCAGGCGGTGCTGTCCCAGGCTCGCGCCGCGCTGCGCGACGGCCGGGCGCGGGCCGCCCAGGGGCTCGTCGAC
>JACCSC010000210.1 GCA_013813215.1 Geodermatophilaceae bacterium
CGACGCCCGCACGATCGGGATCGCCGTCGGCCGGCACCCGTTCGACCTTCACCTGGCCGGGTTGCGCCACGCCTCGTTCTTCGACGCCGTGGTCGGGAGCCTGCCCCCGGTGGCCGCGCTCGTCGACCCGTCGCACAGCGAACCGATCTCCGACGTCGCCGCCATGGGTGGGCTGCGCAACGTCCTGCGCGACCCCCTGCGTGCGGGATCCGCGCAGGTGCACGGCCTGCACGCCATCGGGGACGCCCTGTGTACGACGAACCCGGCATTCGGTCGCGGGCTGTCGATGGCCCTGCAACACGCCGCGGCCGTGACCGACGGCGTGTCCGCCGAGCCGGACCGGCCAGACCGGCAGGCCGACCTGGTCGCTCGCCGGCTGTCCCGACTGACCCGACCGGTCTGGGCCGACACGGTGGCCCACGACGCCGAGCGGAGCTACCGGTGGCGACAAACCGTGCACGCCGCGCTGGGGGCGGTGCCCGCGCCGCGGGCGGTGTCGATGCCGACTGCGCTCCAGGCGGCCGCCGCCGACCGGCGGATCGGCCTGCGCCTGCTGAGGGCGATCCACCTGCTGGACTCACCGAGCCAATTCTTCGACGACGAGGCCCTGGCGGCGGCGATCACCGGACTGGACGCACCGGAACTCCCGTCGGTCGGCTCTCGCGCGGCGGCCCTCGCTGCTGGGCACGCGGTGCTCACCGGGCGAGTGTGAGGAGCCGCTCGGCCGCCTCGGCCAGGATCTCGGGTCGCTTGCAGAACGCGAAGCGGACGAGGGGGGCCCCGGCCTGCTGGTCGTCGTAGAAGCCGACGTTCGGCACGGCGACGACGCCGCAGCGCTCGGGCAGCTCGCGGCAGAACGCAACGCCGTCGTCGTAGCCCAGCGGCCGCACGTCGGCGGTGACGAAGTACGTGCCGGCCGGTCGGAACACCTCGAACCCGGCGGCGCTCAGCGCGTCGCACAGCTGGTCCCGCTTGTCCTGCAGCCCGGCGGCCAGGTCGAGGTAGAACTGCTCGGGCAGGGCCAGCCCAGCGGCGATGGCCGGCTGGAAGGGGGCGCCGCCGGTGAACGTCAGGAACTGCTTGGCCGTGCGCACCGCCGCGAGCAGGTCCGGCGGCGCGCAGACCCAGCCGATCTTCCAGCCGGTGACGCTGAACGTCTTGCCGGCCGAGGAGATCGTGACCGTGCGCTCGCGCATTCCGGGCAGGGTGGCCATCGGGACATGCGCCCGGCCGTCGAAGGTCATGTGCTCGTAGACCTCGTCGGTGACCACGAGCAGGTCGCGTTCGATGGCCACCGCGGCGATCTGCTCCAGCTGTTCGCGGTCGAACACCGCCCCGGTCGGGTTGTGCGGGCTGTTGACCAGCAGCAGCCGGGTCCGGTCGGTGACCGCGGCCCGCAGCTCGTCGGGGTCGAAGCCGTACGCCGGGGCGCGCAGCGTCACCGTCCGGCGGTGGGCCCCGGCCATCGCGATGCCGGCGGCGTAGGAGTCGTAGTACGGCTCGAAGGTGACCACCTCGTCGCCGGTTTCACACAGCGCGAGCAACGCCGCCGCGATCGCCTCGGTCGCGCCCACCGTCACCAGCACCTCGGTGTCCGGGTCGTAGGTGAGGCCGTACCAGTGGTGCTGATGGGCGGCGATGGCGTTGCGCAGCTCGGGTACGCCGGGACCGGGCGGGTACTGGTTGCGACCTTCCCGGATGGCCCGGATCGCCGCGTCCAGGACCTCCGGCGAGCCGTCGGTGTCCGGAAAGCCCTGCCCGAGGTTGATCGAGCCGGTCCGCACGGCCAGCGCCGACATCTCGGCGAAGATCGTGCTGGTGAAACCCTGCAGCCGGGAGTTCAGGTAGCGGTTCCTGGGCCCGCTCACGGTCGCAGGCCCGCCCAGGGCTCGCGGGCCGGTGCGGCCCGTCGGCCCTCGGGACAGTGTCGGCGGAAGTCGCACCAGCCACACCGGGTTCCCGGCCGAGGCGGGTAGGCCTCGTCGGGGCCGGCACCCGCCGCGGTAGCCGTACCGGCTCGCAGGATGTCCGCGGCGGTGTCCTCCGCTCGGCCGACGTGGCCGGCCAATGAGGCCTCGGTGTGCTCGAAGGCGGCCGTGGTCCCGGTCGGCACGTGATGCAGCTCGACCCGGCGGCACTCAGCCCGGTAAGTCCGCCGCGTGCCGAGGACGTACACGGCCAGCGCCTGCGAGCCCCGGGTGTCGTCCTCGTCGGGCACCCAGCGCCCGGTCTTGTAGTCGACCACCACCAACTCGTCCGCACGCCGGTCGATCCGATCCACCCGGCCGGACACGGCGAGCCGACCGGTGGTCGCGGCCACCGTGCGTTCGACCCCCGCCGGCTCGTCGGCCGGGTCGAGCTTCGCGACGTACGCGGTGAGCCAGCCCCGGGCGTGGGCCCGCCACTGGTCGGACTGCTCGGCGTCGCGGAACCCGTCGCGCAGCCACGCCGCGTCGAGCAGGTTCGCCGCGGCGCCTGCCGTGCGCTGCCGGCGGGGCAGGTCCCACCACTGCTTGAGCGCGACGTGGACCGCGGCGCCCATCGAATTGTGCGCCCACGGCGCGCCCTTGCTCGGCGACGGCCGGTCCAGGTAGGTCATCCGGTAGCGCCGGGGACAGTCGGAGAAGGCGGCCAGCCGCGACGGCGTACAGGCGAACAGGCGCTGCGGCATGCCCGGCAGGTCCAGCTGTTCGGGAACCTCCGCGGTCAGCTCACCAGCTGTTGCGCCCACGGCGGCCCCCTCGTCGGCCCCCGCCCCACGAGTTGCGCCGAGGTGCCCGCCGCGTGCCACCCCAGTCGCCTCCGCGCGCTCGCCGCCCCCAGTCGCCCCCACCCTTCGCGCTGTCGCGGTAGTCACTGCGCGGCATCCCCGCGCCCGGCCGGTCGTCCGCCCACCGGTCCGAGCCACCGAACCCCCCGAAGCCACCGCCTCCGCTGTAGCCACCGCGGGACCCGCGGCCGAAGACCTGCCCGAGCAGCACCCCCTCCCAGAACCGGGAGGGATACCAGCCGCCGGGCACCCCGCGACCACCGGGGTAGTAGTGCGGCGCCCCCGGGGTGTACTGCGGATGACCCTGGTAGGTCTCCTCGCCCACGGTCACCGTCCGGTCCTCGATGAGCTGCTCGCCCTCCGGGGGGTCGAGGTCGGGCAGCGGCGGACCCAGATCGAGACCGAGCCGCTGCCGGGCGGTCCGCGCGGCGAACAGGCCCTCGATGGCGGCCCGGCGGGCGGCGTCGTACTCCCCCTCGGTGTCGGCCTGCTCCAGCAGGGCGCCTGTGCTCGTGTACCGCTCGGCGGCGTCTACAACCGCCTGCCGGGTTACCGGGTCCTTGCCCGGATCCAGGTTGGACACGTCGGCGGCCAGCCGGTCGTACAGCGACAGGATCGAGGCGCGCAGTCCCTCGAACCGCTCGGCCTTCTTCCGGTTGCGGTAGACCACGTAGCCGCCGATGCCGGCCAGCCCGGCCACGCCGATCCCGGCGAACCAGAGCCAGCCGTTGCCGTCCGAGGCGTCGGGACAGTCGTCCAGACCCGGGGCGGACTCCATCCGCCCGGCGAAGTCGACCAGCAGCCCGGTGACGTCGCCGCTGCCCTGCAGCTCGTCGAGGTTGGCCTCTACGGCGTCGCCGGCGATCTCGTCGGCGACGCCCGCGCACACGATGTCCGAACCCGCCGCCAGCTCGCGGTCGGACAGGACGGCCACCGTGTTGTTCTCCAGCGAGACCCCGATCCGGGTCGCGCTGTCGAAGGCATCGCCGGTGCTGTCGTCGAGAACGGCGATGAGCAGCTGCTGGTCGCCGATCGCGTCCCGGACCCGGTCCTCGTCCAGCGTGATCTCCGCTGCGGGGTCGACGTAGAGCGAGTCGTCCTGGAACGCCTGGATCGCGTCGTCCACCGCGTCGGCGAGCGCCGTACCGGCCGGGAAGCCGAGCGCGAGGGCGGCGCCGAGCGCCACGGCGGCCAGCGCCCGGCCGGCTCGGTTCACGCTGACGGGCATGACCGACACGGTAGACCGGGGGACCGACTCAATCGGTGTGCGGCGAGCCACCGGTGGACAACGCCACCAACGCCTCGACGACCTCGGGCGCGGTGAGCTCGGCCCCGAGCGGAGTGGCCTTGTTGCGGCCGTGGTAGTCGCTGGAGCCGGTCGCGAGCAGGCCGAGATCGTCGGCCAGCCCCCGCAGATGGTCACGATCGGCCGGCGCGTGGTCGGGGTGGTCCACCTCGAGTCCGAGTAACCCGCGAGTCGCGAGCGCGGCCAGCACGTCGTCGGTGACCACCCGACCGCGTCGGCGGGCTAGCGGATGTGCGAGCACCGGCACCCCGCCCGCCGCGCGGATCAGCGCCACACCGTCGGCGACGTCGAGGTCGACCTTGCGGACGTAGTACGGGCTGTCGTGGTGCAGGAACCGGGCGAACGCGTCGTCCACGCTGCGCGCCCAGCCGGCCTCGACCAAGGCCCGGGCCATGTGCGGTCGGCCCATCGGACCGTCACCGGCCAGCCCCGCGACGCGGCTCCACGCGACCGGCAGACCGGCCTCGCCCATCCGTCGGACCATCTCCTCGGCCCGGCTGCGGCGGGACTCGCGCAGCCGACGCCGCTGCGCGCGCAGGCCCTCGTGGGCCCGGTCGAACAGGTAGCCCAGCAGGTGCACACCGATCGGCGGGCCGTCCGGGGCCGGGCTGGCGCACGAGAGCTCGACTCCGGTCAGGATGGTCAGACCCCGCGGCCGCTCGGCCTCGGCCGGCGCCCAGCCCGCGGTGGTGTCATGGTCGGTCAGCGCGATCACGCTCAGCCCGGCGGCGACGGCCGCGGCCATCAGCTGGGCCGGTGAGTCGGTGCCGTCGGAGCGGTCGGAGTGGGTGTGCAGGTCCGCCCGCATCACCGCGAGCTCGGGGTCGTCGGCTCGGGCCCCGGGAACGGCTGGCCCTCGGGGAACGGCTCGAGCCCGGGCGGCCGCCGGTAACCGGGGCGTCCCGCGCCCTGCACGTAGAGCAGGTCGGAGATCGTGTGCCAGACGAACTGCGGCTCGGGCAGGAAGTCCACCCGGGTCAGCGACTGGTCCTGTCCCGGAGACTCCGCAAGCAAGGTCCCGTACCCCAGGATGCGGCCGAGCAGCGGCTCGCGGATCGTCAGGTCGGTGATCTTGGACAGCGGCATCATGCCGTAGCGCTTGGCGATCCAGCCCTCGACGAACACGACGCGGGTGTCGGTGACGATGAGCCGGACGGCATGCCTGTTCTCGATCGCGGTCAGCAGTGGTACGCCGGTCCAGGCCAGCGCGACGACGAAGACGAACCACCCCACGGCCGAACGCTCGGTGACGGCCAGCACGGCCGCGCCCACCGCGACCGCGACGGTGAACAGCGCCACCGGCTTGGCGAGGTACATCCAGTGGTAAGTGAACTCCAGGATCCGCCGTTCCCCCGGCAGCAGGTAGCGCTCGAATCGGTCACCGCTGGCCACGACCGCGCCCGGTCAGAACAGGGACTGCAGGAAGCGGGCGAACGAGCGGGCGGCGTCGGCCAGCCCGTCCAGGGCCGAGCGGACGATGTCGGCGGAGCTCTCCGGCGCCGTGATCACGTAGAACAGGGCGAACGCGACGACCAGCCAGCCCGCAACTTTCTTCACCGAAACCAACCGTCCTCCCTTCCCCGCCCGTCGTGGGTCGGCGCAGCCGATCCTTCGTACCTCATCCAGCCGCGTCGACGCCCGAGGCGCGCCGCTAGCTAGCGACCTGGACGCAGGTACGGCGAGGCCGGCCCAGCCGGCATCAGCGCGGCCGGCATGTCCAGCAGGTCATGCAGCACGAGGTCCTCGAGTAGCAGCACCCCGGCCTCGGCCGGCCAGAGCACGATCCACAACCAGCAGCCCCTCGCCTCACCGACGTAGCAGCAGCGATCGGCTGTCGTCGGCAGCAGCCACAGCGGCGCGGCGTGTCCCTCGATCCGGACGCTGGCGTCGGGGGCGCGGGCCGGCAACTCACCGGCATCGGCCTTGTCCAGTGCGGCGTACCCGGCGCCGAGCCCGGTACCGATCTCCTCGGCCACGAGGACGACCTCGGCGATTCCGCCCAGCGGCGCGGCCCCGGTCAGGGCCAGGGCACTGGCGCAGGCCGGCCGGGTCGGGTCCCCGGCGAGGGCCACCCCGGTCACCGCCCACTCCGGCGGCAGCGGCCACGGCAGCCAGACCGGGGCGTCGCTCGCGGCGCGCAGGCCGGCCAACTGGCCGGGTTCGATCGGAGCGTGCAGCCGCAGTGGCGCGACCGCGCCGTGGCTGCGGCAGCGCCAATCGCCGGACCGCGCGCCGGGGGGCCGGACCCGCAGCCCGCAGCGCGGACAGCACAGTTCGCCGTTGCTCACCGTGGGTCAGCCTGTCGGTCGGGTCGGGCGCAGGTCAACTACCCTGCGCGATCATGATCCCCTGTGTCGGGGCGCTGATCTCCGACGACCAGGGTCGGCTGCTGCTGGTCCGGCGGGCGCGACCGCCCTCAGCAGGCACCTGGTCGCTACCGGGTGGCCGGGTGGAGCCGGGTGAGACGACGTACGCCGCTGTCGTTCGTGAGGTCTTCGAAGAGACGGCGCTGGTCGTCGTCCCGGAGCGGGTCGTCGGCCGGGTCGAGCGGCCGGGCCTGGACGGTGCGACGTACGGCATCGTCGACGTCCGCTGCCGGT
>JACCSC010000028.1 GCA_013813215.1 Geodermatophilaceae bacterium
GGAGGGCGACGACCACCGCGAGCAAGCCGCTGGCGGCGAGTTCGACGCTGCCGGGTGCGCCGGCGACGCCGCCGAGCGCGTCGGCGTACCGCTCCTGGCTCCACGGCAGGGCCTGGACGCCGAGCACCGCGCCTGCGCCGGCCAGGACAACGACAGCGGCGCTGCCTCGACGCGGGACGCGGCCGGTGGGTTCCTCCTCCAGCAGGGTTTCCGTGGGCGCGGACCGATGCCGGTCCAGCACGACGGCGATGGCACGCGCGGCGTAGGCCGCGGACAGCGCGGCCGCGGCCAGCCCGACGACGTACAGCGCAAGGGACTCCTCTGCCACGACGCCGAGGACGGCGTCCTTGGTCGCCCACAGCGACAGCGGCGGGATCCCGGCCAGCGTGAGCAGCGCGACCACGGCCGCCATTCCGAGGACGCGATGACGGCGCGCCGCTCCCCGCAGTGCCGGCAGTCGCTTGGTTCCGAGCGCGGTCAGCCACGCACCGGCGGCGAGGAAGAGTGCGCTCTTGACGGCGGCGTGCGCGACGAGCTGCATCGTGCCGCCGGCCGTCGCGCCGACGCCCGCTGCCAGCACGACGAAGCCGATCTGCGCCGCGGTGCTCGCCGCGAGCAGCTGCTTGAAGTCGTGCTGGGCGATGGCCACCGCGCCCAGCAGCAACGCGGTGAGCGCGCCGATCCAGGCCACCGTCGGGCCGGCCCAGCCGGTCGCCTCGAGGGTCGGCCGCAGCCGCAGCAGGAGGTAGCCCCCCGCGGCGACCATCGTGGCCGAGTGCAGCAGCGCGCTGACCGGCGAGGGTCCTTCCATCGCCCGCGACAACCAGAACGAGAACGGCAGCTGCGCCGACTTGCCCAACGCGGCGAGCACGACGCCGGCGGTGGCCACGTGCAGCCACCCGCCCCGCGCGTCCGGCAGGGCCGTCAGGGCGAGGGATCCTGCTCCGGCCAGGGCGGCGCCGGCGGCGACGTACAGGCCGAGGTCGCCGGCCCGGGTGGTGAGGAACGCGACGTTGGCGGCGCGGACCCGCTTCTCCTCCCGCCACCAGAAGCCGATCAGCGCGTACGACGTTGCCCCCATCACCTCCCAGCCGGCGAGCAGCACGACCAGGGAGGTAGCGGTGACGGTGAGCAGCATCGCGCCCTGGAAGACGAGCATCAGGCCGAAGAAGCGCGCGCGGGCGTCGTCGGCTCTCAGATCGGCGGTGGCGAACAGCAGTACCAGCGGGGTGACGGCGGCGACGACGAGCACCAAGACCACCGACAGCCCGTCCACCGCCAGCGTGGCCTGGAAGCCGGGCAGGAACGCCATGCCCGCCGCAGGCCGCCCCACCGCCACCACCACGGCGAGCACGAGCACCACACCGGAGACAACGACGCCGATCGGGCCCGCGAGGGACTGGACCACCCCGGTCTTGCGGACAGCCCCGGCAACCGTGAGCAGGACGCCTACCAAGGTCGGGCCCGCGACGAGCGCCCACAACGCCACCGTCACGTCACGACTCGCCTGACCACGGCACTCAGCCGCGCAGGTCGGCGGCGGAGTCGGTCAGGTCGACATCACGCGCCCGGAAGATCGCGGTCGTGACGGCAAAGCCCATCGCCATCTCGACCGCCATCACGACGAGGGCGACGAGGACGAGTACCTGACCGTCGAGACTGGCGGGCGCCACGAACCACCAGTACGCCCCGCCGGCCAGCATGACGCCGTTCACCATGAGCTCGAGACCCATCATGATCATGACGACCGACTGTTGCGACAGGGCGCCGTACAACCCGACGGAGAACAGCGCCGCCGCGATCAGCAGGAACAGGTCCAGACTCATCGACCGACCCCCCCGGCGACCGGATCACGAGGTGTGTCGCGCTCGAGCTCGTCGCCGTACCGGTCGTACCGCCCCCGATCGGTGGCCAGCAGGACAGCGGAGATCATCGTGGCGAGCAGCGCGACGCCGATGACGATCATCGCCAGCATGTGCTCGCCCATCAACGAGAAGCCGAGCGCGCGGGTGAGCTCGGCCGGCGGCTCCCCGGTACGTGACGGCCACGGCACCAGCAGCGCTCCGGCGCCCAGGACCACGAACGTCCCGATCGCGATGGACAGCGCGCCGCGCTTGTTGTGCACCATCGACATCGGCATGAGCCCGGCCGGGTTCATCATGTACATGATCATGAAGACCCCCATGACGGCCATCTCCACCGTCATCATCAGGACCGTGAGCACCCCGAGGTACGCCGAACCGAGCAGCACCAGCTCGGCCGCGACGGCGAGGAACGACACCAGCAGGGCGTACGTCGCCCGCGCCATCGAGTCGACGACGAAGACCGCCACGGCCGCGGCCACCGCGACGATCCCGAACGCGACCGCCAGGACAAGCTCCACTGCCTGCACCTCCTAGATGACGACGAGAGAAACCACGAGGGCCTGGACGACGATCGCGGGCAGGAGCACCACCCAGGCGATTTCCTCGAACCGGTCCACCCGGACCACCGGCCACCGCCAGCGCACCCACACCAGAGCGGCCAGCACGGCGAGGGTCTTGGCCAACCACCAGAGCCACGACGGCAGCAGCGGGCCGGCACCCCCGCCGAGGAACAACGGGACCGACATGCCCGCCGCCGCGGCCAGCCACGCGTAGCGGCCCACGAGCACCACGAGCCGGTCCACGCCGGACAGTTCGGCCAGGACACCGCCGGCCGCGTCGCTGCCGGCCGGCTGTGAGAACGGGCCCCAGAACGACAGCGCCAGCGCCGCGACCAGGAACACGACGAACGCCACCGGCATCCAGACCACGAACCACAGGTCCTCCTGCGCGGCCGCGACCTGGACCACGTCCAGCGATCCCGCGCCGAGGGCAGCGGTGATGAGCGCCAGCATCATGGGCAGCTCGTAGGCCAGCGCCTGGGCGAGGAACCGGTAGCCGCCGATCAGACCCGCGACGGAGTTGCCCCCCCACCCGGTGAGCCACAGCGCCGCCCACAACAACGTCTCCGCGGCGTTGAACCAGACGACGCCCACCTCCGAGCGGAGGACAGGAGCGTCACCGATCGGGACGACGGCCGCGGCCAGCACGGCGGTCACGAACAGCGTGCCGCCGCCGAGCCGCCAGAGCAACGCGTCGGGGTGCTGGGTACGGCGGCGCCGTACGACGAGCAGCCGGGCCGCCTCTTGCACCGGCTGCAGCACCGTCCTGACCGGGACCGCCCGGCCGGCGGCGGCCGAGCCCAGAGCGGCCGACAGCGAGGCCGCGGTGGTCGCTACGAGCAGCAGCCCGAACGGCAGCACCACCGCCCCCCACAGGGCCAGCCCATCAGTCACGCGCGGCTCCGGCGACGAGTGCTCCGGTCAGCCACGGGTCGAGGCTGGCGACGACCAGCCGGGCCGAGCTCACCTCGGTGCCGGTCAACAGGCGGGTCAGGACGTCGTCGAGGTCGTCGGGAAGCGGCGTGACCGGGGAGTCCGCGCCGGACTCGAGGGCGGCGATCGCATCGGTCAGCCACTGGCGATAGCGCGCCGTCACGTCCCCGCCGCCGAGCCGGCCGAGCCCGGACGTCATCCGGGCCAAGGTCCTGGACCGGCCGACCCGCTGGTGCAGGCGCTGCAGCCCGGCCAGCCCGGCCAGCCTGACGGCGTCCTCGCCGCCGTCCAGCAGCGCGTCACGGACGCGTTGGGCCCGGAGCCGCTCGCCCTCCCAGCCGGCCACGGCGAGCAACCGGCCCAATGCATCCAACCGCGCCGCGGCCGCGGTTCGTGCCGGACCGACCGCTTCGGCGGCCGAAGTCCAGAACGACGACGCCGACCGAGCGTCGCCCACCCAGGAGACCTCGACCTCGGCGAGGACGTCGCCTTGCAGCCGGCTGTGCAGCACCAACCCGGCGGGCCACCACGGCAGCGCCGGGCCCCAGGGAACGTGCAGTACGTCCAGCAGGAGCCCGTCGCGGTCGGGGGCTCGATCGGCCATGTCCAGCCCGGCCGGCATGCCGTGGGCCGCAGGCATGCCGTGGCCGGCCGGCATGCCGTCGCCCTCGGACTGGTCGGACGGCGGGCCGGATCGGGTGGCCGCGTCCTCGCCCTGGGCCGCCCCGTCGAACAGCGCCCGCTGCGCCCCGTCCAGCGCGCCACCGGCGTGCTCCGGGTGGGCGAGGTCGACGCGCGCACGGGGGCCCGGCAGTTGAGCCCACACCCGATCGGCGTAAGGCCGGAGGCCGGTTCCCGCGACGGCGAGGATGTCGGCATCGGCGGGTGAGTCGGTCAGCGGCCAGCCGCGTTCGCGCAGCACGCGCTCCAGGGCCAGCCGGGACGCCGTGCCGCCCGGTGACTCGACCAGCAGCACATGCGGACGCGCGAAGGCGAACCGGCTCAGGTCCATCGCAGTGCCCCTTCGCGCCAGGCGTAGAGGACACCGACCAGCAGGATCGCCAGGAAGCCGAACATCTCGACCACGGCGGCCAGGCCCAGATCGGCCACGACGAGCGCCCAGGGGAACATGAAGACCATCTCCATGTCGAAAGCGAGGAACAGCAGCGTCACGGCGTACCACCGAACGTGGTAGCGGGAGACGGCGTGCTCGGTCGGGGGATGCCCCGACAGGAACGGGTCGGCCGCAAGCGGCTCACGGTCGACGACGAGCAGCAGGTGGACGGCGTACAGGCCGGCCAGGACCGCGGCGGCCAGCGCCATCAGGACCAGAGCGGCGCCGAGTTCTTCCATGTTGCCCCCTAAGCGGAGACGCCGACCCTACCCCTAGGGGGTATTGCGGTCCAGTCCGTCGAGCCGCCGCGGTCCTGCGGGCGGTTACCCACAGGACCGTGGTCCTACCCGTCAGGCGGCGAGCAGCTCCTCCATGGTCGCGATCTCCGCGGTCTGGCTCTCCTCGATCTGCTCGGCCAGGGCGATCGCGTCGGCGAACTGCCCGTCGGCCTGCTCCGTCTGGGCCATCTGCACGGCCCCGGTGTGGTGGTCGATCATCATCTCGAGGAACTGCTCGTCGAAGGTCGTCCCCGTAGCGGCCTCGAGTTCGGCCAGCTGCTCCTCGCTCATCATCCCGGGCATGCCACCGCGAGCCATGCCGTCCATCTCCTCCGGCAGCGGCTCGCCCCATTCCTCCAGCCAGCCGGACATGGTCGCTATCTCGGGATCCTGCGCGTCCCGGATCCCGGCTGCCAACTCCAGGACCTCAGGGTTGCTGCTGCGCGACTCGGCGAAGTCGGCCATCTCCACCGCCTGCCGGTGGTGCGGGATCATGTCGGTCGCGAAGGTGACGTCGGCGGCGTTGTGGTCGCCGTCCGAGCCTCCGCAGCCGGCGAGCAGAGCGGCGGCGAGCACGGCGTTGAGCAGGACGAAAGTACGTCTGGACATGGGTTTCCTCCGTGGTGTCGGGTCAGTCGATCGAGGTCGGCCGGTACGCCGGCGCCCCGATCAGGTTCGCGACACGCAGAGGACGACGACCGAGGGAGCGGTGGGCGGCCACGGGCGGGGAACGAGGCGGGCGCGCGACCGCAGGTGGTCCGCCACGCTGCGCACCACCGCCGGCCACAGCGACCGGGCACCGAGGAGCAGGGCAGCGGCACCCGCGAGTACGGCGAAGCACACCAACAGGGCATGTGTGCCTTCGTCGTGCGGATGCGGCGGCACCGGCGTCAGCGCCGCGGCGGTGTGACCCTGGGCGGCGTGGTCTACGGGGCCCATGCTCATCCCGGTGGGGGCGCTCGTGGCGTGCAACTCGGCGGCGGCGCACTGCACGCCGTGG
>JACCSC010000223.1 GCA_013813215.1 Geodermatophilaceae bacterium
GGGCGTCCCTGCGGCCGACCGGGAGAGCGTCTTCGGCCGCTTCACCCGGCTGGTCGACGCGCGGGACCGGGACTCCGGCGGCAGCGGGCTCGGGCTCGCCATCGTGCGGGAACTCGTGGCCCAGCACGGCGGCACGGTGCTGCTGGGTGACGCCGATCCGCACGGACTCGAGGTGCAGGTGCGGCTCTCCGCGGAAGTCGGTACAGGATGACGGGCATGCTGGACTACGACGCCGCGACGTCCCGGCGGATCGAGCAGACCTACACCACGCCGGATGTGGTCGAGCAGCGCGCACAGGTGCTCGCGGCGCTGGCCTTGCGACCAGGTGAGCGGGTCCTCGACATCGGCAGCGGCCCCGGTCTGCTGGCCTGGCAGATGGCCGCCGCCGTCGGAGCCGACGGTCGCATCGACGGCATCGACCCGAGCGAGAGCATGCTGTCCCTCGCCGCAGCGCGCGACGACGTCCGCGTCGGCGCCGCGCCCGTCGTCTTCCGTCGCGGCGACACCGAGTCCATCCCCCTGCCCGACGCCAGCGTGGACGTGGCGGTCGCCACGCAGGTGCTGGAGTACGTGGCTGACATCCCCCGCGCGTTGGCCGAGATGTACCGGGTGCTGCGACCCGGCGGGCGGGTCCTCGTCCTCGACACCGATTGGGAGTCCGTGGTGTGGCACTCGCGCGACCCCGGGCGGATGGCGCGGGTGCTCACCGCGTGGGAGGCACACCTGGCCGACCCCTACCTGCCGCGCAGGCTGGGATCGGAGTTGCGCCGGGCCGGCTTCGACGTCGACCGGGCGTTCGTCTGGCCGCTGCTCAATGTGGGGTACGTCGCGCAGACGTACAGCGGCGGGCTGATCGAGCTCGTCGCCGCCTTCATCGGCAATCGCGGCCACACCGAGGGCGAGGCGTGGGCCGCCGACCTCTGCTCGCTGGGCGAGGACTACTTCTTCAGCCTCAATCGCTACCTGTTCTGCGCCACCAAACCGGTTTGACCAGGCGCCGGGTCAGTCGTCGCCGGCGGGACGGCCGCGGGCCCGCTTGACCTCCGAGCGCTGCCGCTTGCCCGCCAGCCGGCGCTGGACCGAGCCGTACGTCGGACGGGTCTGCCGGCGGGCCGGCGGTGGCGGCGCGAGCGCCGCCCGCAGCAGCGCGGTGAGCCGTTCGCGGGCGGCGTTCCGGTTGCGCAGCTGCGAGCGGTACTCGGTGGCCACCACCCGGAGCTGCCCGTCCACGAGACGGCTCGCGAGCCGGCGGCCCAGCCGCTCACGTTGCGCCTCGGTCAGCACGCGAGACCCGGCGAAGTCCCACACCAGCTCGACCCGCGAGTCGGTGGTGTTCACCGACTGGCCGCCGGGGCCGGAGGAACGGGAGAACCGCTCGGTCAGCTCGTCCTCCGGTACGACGAGCCTCCCGGCCCGCACCGGGAGCATGCTCGGCGGCTCAGGCCACCCGCTCGACGCGGGCGCCGAGCCCGGCGAGCTTGCCCAGGAAGTCCTCGTAGCCGCGGTTGATCAGCTCGATGCCGTGCACGACCGAGGTCCCCTGCGCGCTCAGGGCGGCGATCAGGTAGCTGAACCCGCCGCGCAGGTCCGGGATGACCAGCTCGGCCGCGTGCAGCTTCGTCGGCCCGCTGATCACCGCGGAGTGCAGGAAGTTGCGCTGGCCGAAGCGGCACGGCGTACCGCCCAGGCACTCCCGGTACAGCTGGATCGTCGCGCCCATCGAGGCCAGCGCCTCGGTGAAGCCGAGCCGGTTCTCGTACACCGTCTCGTGCAGGATCGACAGGCCGGTGGCCTGGGTCAACGCGACCACGAGCGGCTGCTGCCAGTCGGTCTGGAAGCCCGGGTGCACGTCGGTCTCCAGCGGCAGCGCGCGCAGGGCGCCACCGGGATGCCAGAACCGGATGCCTTCGTCGCCGACGTCGAACGCCCCACCCACCGTCCGGAAGACGTTGAGGAAGGTCATCATGTCCTTCTGCTCGGCGCCCCGGACGTAGACGTCCCCCTGGGTGGCCAGGGCCGCGCAGGCCCAGGAGGCAGCCTCCAGCCGGTCGCTCATCGCCCGGTGCCGGTAGCCGCCGAGCCGGTCCACGCCGGTGATCCGGATGACCCGGTCGGTGTGCACCGTGATGATCGCGCCCATCTTCTGCAGGACCGCGATCAGGTCGATGATCTCCGGCTCGATCGCGGCGTTGCGCAGCTCGGTGACGCCTTCGGCCAGGACGCCGGTGAGCAGCACCTGCTCGGTGGCGCCGACGCTCGGGAACGGCAGGTCGACCTTGGTGCCTCTGAGCCGCTCGGGCGCGGAGAGGTAGAGACCCTGCGGCCGCTTGTCCACCTCGGCGCCGAACTGGCGCAGCACGTCGAGGTGGAAGTCGATCGGCCGGTCGCCGATCCGGCAGCCGCCCAGGTCCGGGATGAACGCGTGCCCCAACCGGTGCAGCAGCGGCCCGCAGAACAGGATCGGGATCCGGCTGGCACCTGCATGCGCGTCGACGTCGGCGATGTTGGCCTGCTCGACCGACGC
>JACCSC010000226.1 GCA_013813215.1 Geodermatophilaceae bacterium
AGTAGCGGCACCGGCACGTCGTAGGCGAGCATCACGTACCGCCGGGCGACCAGCACACCCTGCAGCCGCCGGACCAGCTGGCTGACGGCCGGGTCGTCGGGGGCTCCGCTACGCCGGATGAGCACCGCCTCCGAGCGCAGGACGGGCTCGCCGAAGGTCTCCAGGCCGGCCTGCCGCAGCGTCAGGCCGGTGGACACGACGTCGGCGATGGCGTCGGCGACCCCCAATCGGACCGCGGTCTCCACGGCCCCGTCCAGCCGGACCACGTGAGCCTGCACGCCCAGCCCGGCGAGGTGGGCCCGGACCAGCTCCGGGTACGCCGTGGCGATCCGCCGGCCGGCCAGGTCCTCCAGGCGACTGGCCGTTTCCGGATGGGCGGCGAACCGGAACGTCGACTCACCGAAGCCCAGCGGCAGCACCTCCTCGGCGTCGGTTCCGCTGTCGCGCAACAGATCTCGTCCGGTCAGCCCCAGGTCGAGGGTGCCCTCCCCGACATAGACGGCGATGTCACGGGGCCGCAGATAGAAAAACTCGACCGCGTTGTCCGGGTCGGCCAGCGCGAGGTCCTTGAGGTCGGTGCGCTGCCGGTAGCCGGCCTCGGTGAGCATCACCGTGGCCGGCTCGGCCAGCGAGCCCTTGTTGGGCACCGCGATCCGCAGCATCCGGCGCCTCTCTACAGGTGGGTGTACACGTCGTGCAGGGTCAGGCCTCGGGCCAGCATGAGCACCTGGATCCGGTACAGCAGCTGGCTGATCTCCTCGGCCGCGCGTTCCTTGCCCTCGTGCTCGGCCGCCATCCAGGACTCGGCGGCCTCCTCGACCACCTTCTTGCCCGCAGCGTGCACACCCTCCCGGACGGCCCGCACCGTGCCCGACGCGGGGTCCTCCGCCGCGAGCTTGGCCGCCAGTTCGGCGTACAGGCCGTCGAAGTCCTTCGTCACGACGCCTCCGCGGCGACGAGTGCGTCGGCGTGCCTCACGACAGGCTGCGCAGGACCAGGGCGGTGTGCAGCGCGGCCAGCATGGCGGCCCAGCCTTTGTCCTCGGTGCTGCCGGGCAGCCCACAGCGGTCCCGAGCCTGCGCGAGGGTGTCGCAGGTCAGCACGCCGTTGCCCACCGGCCGGCCGGCGTCGAGCGCCACTCGGGTCAGGCCCTCGGTCACCGACTGGCAGACGTAGTCGAAGTGCGGCGTACCGCCTCTGACGACGACCCCCAGCGCGACCACGGCGTCGTGGGTGCGGACGAGGGCCTGCGCGACGACGGGCAGCTCCAGGGCACCGCTGACCCGGCGGACCGTGACCTCCGCGCCGCTCTCAACCGCGCAGGCGGAGGCCCGTTCCAGCAGCGCGTCGCTGATTTCGCCGTGCCACCGGCTGGCCGCGATGCCGACCCGGAGTCCTTGCGCGGCAATGTCTTGTGTCGCAGGCTGGCCCTCGCCGCTCACTCCGGCAGCCCGTCGATCAGGTGGCCCATCCGGTCGCGCTTGGTCCGCAGGTAGTCGACGTTCTCCGGGTTGGAGTGCACGGGCAGCGGCTCGCGCCCGAGCACCCGCAGCCCGTAGCCCTCCAGACCCGCCCGCTTGGCCGGGTTGTTCGAGAGCAGCCGCATCGTGTGGACCCCGAGGTCGATCAGGATCTGCGCCCCGGTGCCATAGTCCCGGGCGTCCGCGGGCAGGCCCAGAGCGAGGTTCGCGTCCACCGTGTCCTGCCCGCCGTCCTGCAGCTGGTAGGCCTGCAGCTTGTGCAACAGGCCGATCCCCCGGCCCTCGTGTCCGCGCATGTAGAGCACGATGCCGCGGCCCTCCCTGGCCACCGCGGCCAAGGCGGCGTCCAGCTGGGGACCGCAGTCGCAGCGCAGCGACCCGAACACGTCCCCGGTCAGGCACTCCGAGTGCACCCGCAGCAGGACGTTCTCGCCGTCGCCGATATCGCCGCGAACCAGCGCGATGTGCTCGCGCTCGTCGTAGTCGCTGGCGAAGCCGATGGCCCGGAAGTCGCCGTGCCGGGTGGGGATCCTGGCCTCGGCCACCCGGTGCACCTGCTTCTCGGTACGCCGCCGGAACGCGATCAGGTCGGCGATGGTGATGAGCGTCAGGTCGTGCTCGGCGCAGAAGTCCTGCAGCTCCTCGAGCTTGGCCATCCCGCCGGGGTTCCGCTCGCTGACCACCTCGCACAGCACGCCGGCGGGGCGCAGGCCGGCCAACGCCGCGAGGTCGACCGCGGCCTCGGTGTGCCCCGGCCGGCGCAGCACGCCGCCCGGCTTGGCC